>JAATEW010000398.1 GCA_015655535.1 Hyphomicrobiales bacterium
GAGTTCGACGGTCGCATTCGATCCATGCAATGTCGCGTAGGTGTAATCGTCCGCGTAGAAGTCGAATACCGATTGCGCGCGGCCTGCGGTCAGACCCGCGAACTGGATGAAGGCCTTGTTGACGATGGTCGTCTCACGCGAGCCTTGCGTCCCCTGGCCGGTGTCGAAGCCCGGCGAAAGCGCGAAGTTGCTGCCCGTCGAAGCGTTGGCGCCCGAACCGTAGAAGGCGTCGACACGGATGAAGGAACGGACCGTGCCGTAGCCTGTCTGTGTGCGCGCGTCCAATTCGACGCGGCCCAAGGCGCTGAAGCCCGTGGTGTCGCGGGCCGTGGCGTTCGTAAAGCTACCGCCTGTGTAGCCCGCGGCGGTACGCGCCGTACCGTTAGCATAGCCCGTCGCGCCGGGATTGCTGCTGCCAAGCTGATAGTTCTGCGTCAGAGCGCGAACTTCGCCGTACGCCAAGCCGCCGACCTTCAAGCAGGTGTCGGTTCCGGGGATATAAAAGAAGCCAGCGCCATAGGCGTCGCAAATTCGTACGTATTCGATCGGCGCGGCTTTCCGCACCGGAAGATCAGCAGCGTAAACGCAAGTGACAGCAGAAAGGCTCGCTGTCGAACCGAGTAAAAGGCTCTTGATGAGCTTCATGAGTAGACCCCCAGAATGAACACTTCCCAGATCCGGTTTCGAGGCTCATCGCCTGCCTGCCAAAATCCAGATATTGTGACCGCCGACCAAAAGAGGCTCTCGCCTCTTTCCGTGAAATCAGAACTTTTTTGAACCGATCCCGCAGTTTTCGCGGCTGCGGTTTCTTAAACTTAATTTCACTATAGCCACGCCGATAAGCGCGTAAATCCGGAAAAGCCTTTATCTCGCCATTCTTGGGGGGCTGTGGCATTCCAGCAACGTCATTGTTTTGCAATCCGTTTTTGGGGTACCAGATGGCGCTGCCCCGTAAAACGGCATAAAATCTCATATATTCCGCGACATAGCTGGTCATAATCGGAACTGCCCGCGAGCAGCGCTCTTGCCACGCGGGCTAGGCTCGGGCATATCTCGCCAGCATTCCGGAACCGCATCGAAAATGCGCCGCGTTCGGTGTGTGTGGAGACGTGGCCGAGAGGCTGAAGGCGGCGGTTTGCTAAACCGTTATAGGGTTGTAAAGCCCTATCGAGGGTTCGAATCCCTCCGTCTCCGCCAGCTTTCGGGCGGAGCACCTACCCGTTGAAAAAGCCCCCAAGATTCCTCGCTTCTGGAGCAGAGTGATGCTGCTGGCCCGTGCCAATTCTGCCTATCGCCCGTTACGCCCCGAATCGACTCGCGATCACGCGATGTCCGCTTTGACCGCCGGCATGGCGGGTCTGATGCTCATGACGACATCCGGCTTGGCCGCCCCGGCGGCGCCGACCGATCCTTCCGGCTATTGGTCAACCAAGGACGATGAGTCGATCATCCGAATCGGCCCCTGCACGGCGCCGGCCGGGGCGGCCGCCACGCCCACCACACCGCTCATTTATTGCGGCACGATCGTATGGCTGAAGGAGCCGCTCGAGAAGGGCGTTCCCAAGATCGACAATCTCAACTCCGATCTGACGAAGCGCGGCAGACCGATCATCGGGATGGAAGTGTTCAGCGAGTTTTCCGCCGATGGCGACCATTGGAAGGGCAAAGCCTATAATTCCGATGACGGCAAAACATGGGACGTGACGTTCAAAGTCCAGCCCGACAAGGCCAATGGCGACAAGGCCGAGATCACAGGCTGCCTGGTCTGGCCGCTTTGCCAATCAGAGACCTTTACAAAGGTTCAAACGGTTCCGGGCGGCGATCCGACACTCGCCGGCAATACGCCGCCGCATGGAACACCCGCGAAAGCAGTGCCGCCGCCACCGCCCCATCGCTGAGGGACCGGCGCCCAGGCCCAGGCGCTCCTATATATAGTTAAAGTGAGAGGGTTGGCCTGCGGGAGGAATCTTCGCCTTCCGCTGAACGGCCCGCATGGAGAGACCTGCAAAAATTCGCCTCGTTTGGCCCATAGGTTCGAAGAATGCCCCGGCTATTCGAACCATTTTTGCGTCAAACGCGGCTTCGCGCCGGTCCGGGCTTCGCGCGGCGTCCGGCGGAGAGGATGATTTGAGCTTCCGATTCCGCTCATCGCGCGCCGCTCGTCTTCCTCTTCCCAGAGCGAATCATGGTTTCGCACTCGTGGTCGGCTTGGCGGTTCATCTGAGCTTGATGGTCCCTTTCGCGCTGGCGGCCGAAGAAGACGGCGGGAAAAACAAACCTGCCCCTATGCCGCCGGTGCGTCCAGCGCATTTACAAGCTTCGCCAACTCCCGCGCCCAAAACGGCGGCGCCGGCCGCTTCAAGCGCTCCGCCACAGGCCGCGCCCAACGACACGGTCTCGACGATTTATCTCGATCATGGACCGATGCTGCCGCCCGCCTCGCGGGCGCGCATGCATCAATGCGGACATGAATGGGAGACCATGAAGGCCTCTGGAGCGGCTTCCGACCAGACATGGCGGGCTTTCGCACAGGCCTGCCTCATCCGCTGATTTGTGAAAGAGCCCTAGTATCCCGTCTCGCAGCACCGCGGAGACGGAGGCTTCATGGCCGAGAGCATTGCGAATCGGCTCAAATCGCAATGCGCAAACATATGACTTTGGATTATCCAACTCGGGATTACCCAACTTGGGCCTGCCCAAGTTGGGTTTTTTGAAAGGTTCAAGTTGGGCAAGCCCGACGTGAGCTAACCCAAAAGCATCGTGACCAGATGCGCAAGCCGATCGGGCACAAGTACCGTCGAAAGGCCGATCTTTAAAAAAAGCGCCAAGCTTTGAAATCAGATCTAGCGCGCAAAAAGCGGAAATGCCTCGCCCGCCTGCCCGATCGGCATGAGCCCGATCAAGCCCGGCGAGGAGGCGAGGCGACCGGCGATCCCGAATGATCCGCAAGCTCTGCGGCAACGGCGATCTCCGATCGTCTCTTCCTTGTCTTCCGCGAATTCAA
>JAATEW010000246.1 GCA_015655535.1 Hyphomicrobiales bacterium
GGCGATGCCGCGGCCCTGACCTGCCGGCATTTTCTGGCCGTAGCCGGCCTTCTCCGCCGCGAGCTTCAGGACGGCGACATAGCGCGGCTCGTCCTTCAAGAGTTCGAGCCGGAACGCGAGCGGGTCCTTGCCCGCCGCGGCCGCCAAGGAGTCGACCATGGTCTCGACAGCTTGCGCGGTGTGGGAATGGCCGACCGAGCGCCACCACAAGGTCGTGACGGGCGATTGCGCGCGATGCCATTCGACCGAGAGATTATCGATCGCATAAGGCATGTCGGCTGCGCCTTCGACCGCCGTGTCGTCGACGCCATTCTTCACCATGACCGCTTCGAAAGGCGTGCCGAACATGAAGGATTGGTTGACGATGCGCGATTCCCAACCCGCGACATTGCCCTTGGCGTCGAGGCCGGCGCGGATGTGATGCACGGTCGCCGGGCGATAATAGCCGCCGGACAAGTCATCTTCGCGCGTCCAAACGAGATGGATCGGTTCCTTGCGCTGCGCCACTTTAGCGATCATCGCAAGTTCGGCGATATAGTCGGCCGTCGGCGTCGCGCGGCGGCCGAACGACCCCCCGGCCCAAAGCGTGTTGATGGACACCTGCTCCGGCTTGAGACCCAAGATGGCAGCCGCAGTTCCCTGCTCTACGGTTTGGAACTGCGAGCCCGCCCATATCTCAGCCGAACCATCGTCCTTGATTTGTATGGTGGCGTTCAAGGGCTCCATCGGCGCATGCGCGAGATAGGGAAACTTATATTCAACGTCGATGACCTTTACCGCGTTGTCGAGCGCCTTTGAGGCATCGCCCTTGCGCTTGGCCGGCGTGCCTGGCGTTGCCGCCAATTTGCTGTAATCGGCATAGATCTGATCGCTCGATCGCGTTTCGGCCTTTGAGTCATCCCACGCGACCTTGAGCGCCTTGCGGCCCTTCAACGCGGACCATGTGTCGGTCGCAAGCACCGCCACGCCCTGCGGGATCTGGATCACATCGACGACGCCCGCGACCGCCTTGGCCTCGGTCGCATCGAAGCTCTTGACCGTCCCGCCGAAGCGCGGCGAGCGCTGCAAAACGGCAGTCAGCATGCCCGGCTGCTTGTGATCGAGCGCGAAGATGGGCTGGCCCGTGGTCTTCATCACCGAATCGAGGCGCGGAATGGTCTTGCCGATATAGATCCAGTCTTTCGGATTCTTCGGCGTCACACGCGCCGGCACCGGCAGGGCAGCGGCCTTTTGCGCAAACGTGCCGAAGGGGGCCTTATGGTTGCCCGAAATCAAGACACCCTTCTCGATGCGAACGGAAGAGGCCGGCACTTTCCATGTCTGCGCCGCGGCTTCGATCAGCATCGCACGGGCGGCGGCACCCGCGTCGCGCAATTGCTTCCACGAATTGGCGATACCGGACGAACCGCCTGTGCCTTGCACGCCGAACGCAAGATTGTTGTAGAGCGCCACATTGGCCGGCGCGAATTCGGTTCTGACATGCGCCCAATCGGCATCGAGTTCCTCGGCGACGACGGTCGCTATGCCGGTTGCAATGCCCTGCCCCTTGTCGAGATGTTTGACGATCACGGTCACGGTGCTATCCGGCGTGATGCGGATGAAGACATTGGGTTGCGGCGGATCGTTCGCAGTGAGCGCATAGGCTTTGCTGCTCAATGGAACATAGGCGGAAAGAACCAGGGCGCCGCCGGCGGCGGCCGAGCCTTTGAGAAAATTCCGGCGCGCGCGGGAAGCCGGCAGCGCGCCTTCGGAGGCTGTGGGTTTGTCCAACATGGCTTTCTTCCTCACGCGATTTCTTTGGCGGCTTGATGCACGGCGGCACGGATGCGCACATAAGTGGCACAACGGCAGACATTGCCATCCATTGCCTTCTCTATGTCCTCGTCGGTCGGTTTTTGAATCTGCGTCAGAAGGCCGATCGCGCTCATGATCTGCCCGGATTGGCAGAATCCGCATTGCACGACGTCGAGCTTCTGCCACACGGACTGGACCGTCTTCGCGATCTTGCCGCTGACGCCCTCGATCGTGACGACCTCGCGGCCCTCGGCATCTTGCACTTGCAATTGACAGGAGCGCACCGGCTCACCATCGAGGTGAACGGTGCAGGCGCCGCACAGAGCCGCGCCGCAGCCGAACTTTGTCCCGGTCAGCCCGAGATGGTCGCGCAAGGCCCAGAGAAGCGGCATTCCGGGATCGACATCGACCGCGTGAACGGTGCCGTTAATGGAAAGATTGATCATGATCGGAGACCCAATGGCAGCGAGATTTCAGTGGAAAGAGGCGCCGCTCTGACGAGCAAACGCTTTGATGGTGAGATCGGTTTCGCTGTTAGAAATCGCGACGGAGTGGCCGCTGAATGAAGAGGATGCGCACGCCGCTGCACTGATCGATATAACCTTGATCGACATAACAGTGCATATGCCCACACCTTTTTACGTCGGTCCGAACATTAATGAGTTCAAGAAGATGAGTGATTTTTCCGATCACTAAATTATGAAATGTCGCGGAAGCGATTCACGATCGGATACCGTCTGTCACGGCCGAAGTTTTTCTTTGTCACTTTAACGCCTGGGGCAGATTGCCTGCGTTTATATTCGGCAAGATATAGCAGCCGCTCGATTTTTTTCACGGTCTCGGACTCATGGCCCGCGGCGACAAGGTCGCTGACGCTCAAATCATGTTCGATGAGCCCTTCGAGAATCGCGTCGAGGATGGCATAGGGCGGCAAGGAATCCTGGTCGGTTTGGTTTTCGCGCAGTTCGGCCGTCGGCGGTTTCGTTATGACGTTGGGGGGAACAACGATCCCTCCCGGCCCCAAGGCGCCCTTCGGCTTCCAATGATTGCGCAAATGCGCGAGACGAAAAACTTCGGTCTTGTAGAGATCCTTGATCGGGTTAAAGCCGCCGTTCATGTCGCCGTAAATCGTCGCATAGCCGACCGACATTTCGGACTTATTGCCGGTCGTCACCAGCATGGACCCGAATTTATTCGAGACCGCCATGAGCAGCGCGCCGCGCACGCGGCTCTGGATATTTTCTTCCGTCACATCGCGCTGCGTTCCGGCAAAGAGCGATGAAAGCGCGGCCTCTACCCCTTCGACGGCGGGCGCGATCGGCAGAAGATCGTAGCGCACCTTAAGCGCCTCCGCGCAGGCCTTGGCATCGGCGAGCGATTCCGCCGAGGTGAAACGATAGGGCAGCATCACACAATGCACGCGCTCGGCACCGAGCGCATCGACGGCGATCGCCGCGCAAAGCGCCGAATCGACGCCGCCCGAGAGCCCGAGCACCACGCCCGGAAATCCGTTCTTGCCGACATAATCGCGCAGACCGAGCACGCAGGCCTGATAGTCGGCGGCGTCGCCGTCCTCGCGCGGCGCTTGCGGCCCTTCGGTGCAGACCCAAGTGCCGTCGCGCCGCTCCCAGACCGTCTTGGCGACCGTCTCCTCAAACGCCGGAAGCTGGAAGGCCTGGCTCCCATCGGCATTCAGCGCGAAAGACGCGCCGTCGAAAACGAGATCGTCCTGGCCGCCGAATTGATTGAGATAGACGAGCGGCAAATGGCTTTCGCGCACGCGCGCCTGGGCGACCGCCAGGCGCTCATCGATCTTGCCGCGCCAATAAGGCGAACCATTCGGCACGAGCAGAAGCTCGCCGCCGGTTTCCGAAAGGCATTCGACCGGCTCCGGCCCCCAGATATCCTCGCAAATCGGAAGGCCGATGCGCACGCCACGAAAGGCAATGGGGCCCGGCATAGGTCCCGGCGCGAAGACGCGCTTTTCGTCGAAGACGCCGTAATTCGGCAGATCGACTTTGAACTTCACCGCCTCGATGCGGCCCTGATCGAGAAGCGCATAAGCATTGAAGCACGACCCATCCTCGCCCCAGGGCAGGCCGACGAGAATGGCCGGACCTTGGTCGGCGGTGTCTCGTGCGATCTCCTCGCAAGCACGCCGGCAGGCATCTTGGAAGGCGGTTTTCAACACGAGATCCTCCGGCGGATAGCCGGAGACGAAGAGTTCGGAAAACATCACGATATCGGCGCCGAAACTCGCCGCCTCGGCCCGCGCCTTGCGCAGACGCGCGACATTGCCGGCGATATCGCCGACCGTTGAATTGATCTGCGCAAGCGCAATGATGAGACGATCGACGGGTGTCATGAACATGAAAGTGAGAGCACCATAGTTGGCTTTGCCAATCGCGGTTGAAGCCTTCGTGCTTCGAGACGCGCGCTTCGCACACTCCTCAGCATGAAGGCTTCAAAACGCCCAAGTCCTCACCCTGAGGTGCGAGCGAAGCGAGCCTCGAAGGGCGAGGGCGATCTATAGCTTTAACAGCTAAGAGCCATCACTGGAACATATAGGCGTCCATCACCAGTGCGCCGCGCTGCACCGAGCTATGGATGCGTTTGCCTTTGGCGCCTTCGCCCGCCGCGCCGAGCGCGAAAGGCAGCGGGAAAAAATGATCCGCCTTCGGATGGTTTTTAACCGCATGAGGGGCCAGCGCGCGATAATCGTTGATCTCGTCGATCGACCCCGCCTCGGCCTTGTCCTTGACCCAATCGGCGAAGTCCTGAACGAAAGCCGGCGGCGGCGACACGAAATCCTGCCGTGAATCGAACATCTCATCGAAATTATGCGTCAGGCTACCCGAGCCGATGATCAAGACGCCATGTTTGCGCAAAGGTGCGAGCGCGCGACCGACCACGAAATGATGACCGGCGCCCTCTTCCGGCTGGATCGACATTTCGACGATCGGCACATCGGCGTCTGGATACATGAGGCTCAAGGGGCTCCAAACCCCGTGGTCGTAGCCGCGGCCGACGACCTCCTGCACCGGAAAGCCGGCCTCCTCGACAAGGGTCGCGGCGACGGTCGCAAGCTCCGGCAGGCCCGGCGCGGGATAGACCGTTTTATAGAGCTCGGCTTCGAAGCCTTTGAAGTCGTAGATCATGCCGGGCGCCGGGTCTGCCGAGAAAGACGGGACCGGCGATTCGAAATGCGCCGACATCAGGATGATCGCCTGCGGCTTGCCGATCTCAGTGCCGAGACCTGAGAGGAACTCGCGTGCCGGATTGGAATAGAGGCACAGGTTCGGCGCCCCATGCGACAGGAAGAGGGTCGGAAATTCAGCCATGGCTTGATTCAATCACAGGAGAATGAGGGGACAATTTGGGATTTGAAAACCGTCATTGCGAGCGAAGCGAAGCAATCCAGGGCAACCGCTTAGACAAGGAATGGATTGCTTCGTCGCTCCGCTCCTCGCAATGACGGCTCGACGATTTAAGTCCTGATCTCAGATCATGCTTTATTCCGCCGCATCGACCTCGGGTTTGCCGCGCGCGATGCGCTCGGCCTTCAACAATTCGGCGACCAGGAAAGCGACTTCGATCGATTGCTCGGCATTGAGCCGCGGATCGCAATGCGTGTGATAGCGATCGTGCAGATCGGCCTCCGAGATAGCGCGCGCGCCGCCGGTGCATTCGGTGACATTCTTGCCGGTCATCTCGAGATGCACGCCGCCGGCATAAGTGCCTTCGGCCTGATGCACGGCGAAGAACGAGCGGATCTCGCCCATGATCCGGTCGAAGGGCCGCGTCTTGTAGGACCCGGCCTTCACCGTATTGCCGTGCATCGGATCGCACGACCAGACGACGGTGCGGCCTTCCTTCTTGATGGCGCGCACGAGCGGCACGAGATGTTCGGCGACCTTGTCCGTGCCGAAGCGGCAAATCAAGGTCAAGCGTCCGGCCTCATTCGCCGGATCGAGAATATCGACGAGACGCAAGAGATCGTCCGGCTTCATCGACGGACCGCATTTGAGGCCGATCGGGTTTTTGACGCCCCGCGCATATTCGATATGGGCATGGCCCGGATCGCGCGTGCGGTCCCCCACCC
>JAATEW010000127.1 GCA_015655535.1 Hyphomicrobiales bacterium
ATCGAATCTTACGTCGCTGTTCCGTCCCGGTCGATCACCATTCCGCACGCCGCGGGCCCTGGTACGGCGACTGTCCATCTCGCCGGCATTGCGCAAGAGTTTCTGGCGGTCGGTGAAGCCTGGGATCTCGGCAATGGTTGGGGCGTGTCCGAATTCGTCGGCGCTTACGGCCCGAGCAACGGCCTCGGCGGCGTTGTCGATTTCTGGACCTTCAACGAACGCTTCGGTGTGACCTGGGCCCAGAACGGATGGAGCTTCACGGGCCACGTCATTTACGGTGTCACGGGCAACAATCTGTCGTCGAATGCCGGCGGCATCTTTGGTACGCCCGGCGGCTATGGCACAAAGACGAGCCCGAACTACGTCAACTTGGATTTGACCGGCACTTACACCTACGGCAAGTGGACCCTGGGTGCTGTCGGCTTCGGATCGTGGGACGTCAGCGGCGTGAGCGCTCCCTTCGGCCTCGCTCAGCCTCCGAAGCAGAGCCAGTTCGCGGTCGGCCCCTTCGTCGGCTACAATTTCGGCCCGGTCATTCTTCAGGCCTGGGTGACGCGTGACATAGCCGTGTCGAACTACTTCAACAGCGTGCCCGCGCCTTTCCAAGAAAAAACCTACGAGACCCGCGGCTGGCTGCGTGTGATCGTTCCGCTGTGGACTGCTCCGGCCCCGGCTCCGGTCGTCGCCAAGTACTGAACTTCGAACTGATAAAACCGAAACCGAATTCAACTTTCTAAAGGGGATTTCCTCATGATACGCAAATTCTCCATGGCGACGGCCGTGCTGATGGCAGCGAGTGCGTCTGCCTTGGCCGCGGACCTCCCGCGCCGCACACCTCCGCCGGTCTTCGTGCCGCCGCCGCTCTTCACCTGGACCGGCCTCTATGTCGGTGGTCAAGTTGGCTATACCTGGGGCCAGGACAACAGCGCAGGCACTTTGTCGGCCGGTGGCGTGCCGCTCGCTGGTTATAACACCTATAACAGCCCGAATGGCGAACTCGGCGGCGCTCACATTGGCTATAACTACCAGATCAGCCAGTTCGTGGTCGGCGTCGAAGGCGACGTGAATGGCACGGACTTCAACAATGCGGGCACCGGCTCTTCTTTCCCGGCTGGCGCGTTCGTCTCGCTTAGCACGCGTATTCCGATCGAAGGTTCGGCCCGCGGTCGTATCGGTATCGCCTGGGACCACTGGTTGTTCTTCGCAACCGGCGGCGCGGCCTTCGCGGATATCGAGCACAGCTATGCGCTCGGAGCGGCTGCCGTCGGGTTCCTTAACGACCCCGCCAACCCCTATTCGAAGACCCGCGTCGGCTGGACCGTCGGCGGTGGCGTCGAATATGCGCTGAATAATAATTGGTCGGTACGCGCCGAATACCGTTACTCGGACTTCGGCAATAACTCGGACTTCGTCTTCAGCAGCCCGCTCTTCGGCGGTCTCGCGGCTGCCAACCGCAGCCATGTGACTCAGAACGCTGTGACGGTCGGCTTCAGCTACAAGTTCGATTGGTATACGCCGCCGGCTCCGGTCGTCGCGAAATATTGATCTAAAGTTTGATGCTACCCCACCCTTGTCTCGGCATGGGTGGGGTTGTGCCTTTCAGGACACAGATACTTCAAAAGCAGGCTATCCGGCGATTTCGCCGTGAATTAGGCCTTGATTCGAAGAGACCCAGGTGCGAGGTCTTGTGCATGTTTAAACGTCTTATTCCCCTCATCGCTTTTCTCAGCGCCCCCGGCTTTGCTCTGGCCGCTGATCTGCCGTCTCACAAGGCGCCGCCGCCGGTCTTCGTACCGCCTCCGATCTTCACCTGGACCGGCGTCTATGTCGGCGGTCAGATCGGTTATGGCTGGGGCAACGACCGCATGTCAGTGCCGGCCTTTTTCGCCGCCCCGACCACCAGCCCGGAAGGCGTGGTGGGCGGTGCGCACATCGGTTATAATTACCAGGTGAACCAGTTCGTCCTCGGCGTTGAAGGCGACGTCGATGGCACGAGCATTTCGAAGAACATCTTCGATCCGCTCACCGGTACGACATTCGGCACGCGCATTCCGGTCGAGGGATCGGTCCGCGGCCGCATCGGTGTCGCTTGGGATCGTGCCCTGTTCTACGCAACGGGCGGCGCGGCTTTTGCCGACCTCCAAAAGTCCTATACGGTCGGTTCGTTCCCCTTCTTCGGCGGCGCAGGGCCGTTCTACCTCCAGAACTCGCAGGGGCGCGTCGGTTGGACCGTCGGCGGCGGCGTTGAATATGCCATCACCAATAATTGGTCGGTGCGCGGCGAATACCGCTATACGGACTTCGGGCATCAGACCGATGTGGTGACAGCAGCGGCTCCGGTCGATCATCACGAGGTCGAGCATGCGGTGCGCGTCGGCTTCAGCTATAAATTCGAAATGTACGCGCCGCCGCCGCCGGTGGTCGCGAAATACTGACGCTCACGGCTTAGCCTGTAAGCGAGGTTCAGATCAAAGACGCAAAGGCCAGTTTCGACTGGCCTTTTTGTTTGAGCGCGGCGCGCCAGGTCTTGGTCTCGCCCTTTCAAGTTGCCAAGGGCATGGGCCGCGTGGCAAGCCTCCTTAATGACCTCTGACCTCAAAATGACGCCCGACGCAGCAGCCGAAGCCTTAGCAGAAGCCTTTCCTGCCCTGCCCGATCGAAGCGCAGCCGTGACCGCGCCCAAAATCTCCTTCGTCTCGCTCGGCTGCCCCAAGGCGCTCGTCGACAGCGAGCGAATCATCACCCAATTGCGGGCTGAGGGCTATGAGCTCACCAAGAACCACGGCGGCGCCGATGCCGTCATCGTCAATACCTGCGGATTTCTCGACAGCGCCAAGGCCGAGTCGCTGGCCTCAATTGAGGCCGCGCTTGCGGAAAACGGCAAGGTGATCGTCACAGGCTGCATGGGCGCCGAGGCGGCGAGCCTCAAAGGCGCCTTCCCGGCGTTACATGCGATCACGGGCCCACAGGATTACGAGAGCGTCATGAAGGCGGTCCACGGTGCCGCTCCGGCCCCGCACGACCCCTATGCGGACCTCGTGCCGGCGCAGGGCATCAGGCTCACGCCGCGCCACTACGCCTATTTGAAGATCTCGGAAGGCTGCAACAACCGCTGCTCCTTCTGCATCATCCCGCAGTTGCGCGGCGATCTCGTCTCGCGGCCCGCGGGCGACGTGCTGCGCGAGGCCGAAAAGCTCGTCGCGGCCGGCGTCAAAGAACTGCTCGTCATCGCCCAGGACACCGGTGCCTATGGGCTCGATCTGCATTATGCGGAGAGCCAATATCAGGACCGCGTAGTGGCGGCGAAATTCATCGATCTGATGCGCGAGCTTTCGGGCTTCGGCGTGTGGGTCCGGCTGCATTACATCTATCCCTATCCGCATATAGACGCCGCGATCGAGCTGATGGCCGAAGGCAAGATCCTGCCCTATCTCGACGTGCCCTTCCAGCATGCGAGCCCGCGCGTGCTGAAAGCCATGCGGCGCCCCGGCGATCAGGAGAAGACGCTCGAGCGCATTTTCGCCTGGCGGGCGCTCTGCCCCGACATCGTCCTGCGCTCGACCTTCATCGTCGGCTTTCCCGGCGAGACGGAGGAAGATTTTGAGCTCCTGCTCGACTGGATGGGCGAGGCGAAGCTCGATCGCGTCGGCGCGTTCAAATATGAGCCGGTCAAAGGCGCCGCCGCCAATGATCTCGGCCTTCCTATGGTGGCGCCGGAGGTGCAGGAGATC
This sequence comes from Hyphomicrobiales bacterium, assembly GCA_015655535.1. Classification (GTDB taxonomy): domain Bacteria; phylum Pseudomonadota; class Alphaproteobacteria; order Rhizobiales; family Beijerinckiaceae; genus Methyloferula. Next base: position 3,732 of record JAATEW010000127.1, read on the forward strand.
CGCTACCGGCGCTTCATGGAAAAGGCGCAGGCGATCAGCGCCAAGAAGCTGAAAGATAAGATCGGCAAACGGTGCCAAGTGATTGTGGATGCTGCCGGACCGCGTTCGGCGGTTGGCCGCGGCAAGGGCGATGCGCCCGAGATCGACGGCAAGGTGCATATCACCTCGCACCGGCCATTGCGGGCGGGCGAGATCGTCAGCGTGAAGATCGAGCGCGCAGATGCCTATGATCTTTACGGGAGCGCGGTTTAGTTTAAACTGGCCTGATGCACTAATAGCGGTGTGCGAACCTTCTCCCTGTGGGAGAAGGTGGCTTGCGAAGCAAGCCGGATGAGGGGTTACCGCCCCTGAATTCCAAGACCGTAACCCCTCACCCGCCGCCTCCGGCGGCACCCTCTCCCACAGGGAGAGGGTTGCACACGCCTCGCACCGGCCGCTGCGGATGGGCGAGATTGTCAGCGTAAAGATCGAGCGAGCGGATGCCTATGATCTCTACGGGAGCGCGGTTTAGGGCACGAATAATTCCGTGCAGCGGGTTCTCGCCCACCCCGCGCCATAGATTCAAGGATAGACTTTCTATCAACGGCGAAGGCCAGTTGATTCATCATTAGTCCACCTCGTAACCAAGGTGCCGTAGACCGTCAGCGAGCCTCCTGTAGTTAGGGCTCCAGAACACTACGAATTCAGGTGAGTTGCTGTCCGTGTGCTGTATGCGCAATCCCCTACTGAATATGCCGACATGACGGCTCAGGCGCGTCATACGGCTTCTCGGAAACTCCAAATTAGAGCCCGCACACAAAAGCTGAATCGTGCCCGCATCTGCCGTTAAGACGGCGCATGGCCATGTCCATCGAAACCAATCAGTTGTCGCGCCGCCACGTTGCCAGAATTCACGCCCGACGTTTTTCATGGCTTCGAAGTTGTACATGCGCGCTGCCTACCGTCTCACACCACCAGCACCGTCGAGCCGGTCGTCGCGCGGCTTTCCAGATCCTGATGGACGCGCACCACATCGTCGAGCTTAGCGACTTCGTTGACGGCGATCTTCACATCGCCCTTGGTGACGACGCGGAAGAGATCGCGCGCGGTCTTCTCAAGGTCTTCCTGCGTGGCCGTATAAGTCGCCAGCGTCGGGCGCGTCGCATAGAGCGAGCCGCGTTTCGTCAGTTCCGCCAGCGAGAAATCCTCGATCGCGCCCGAGGCCGACCCGAAGCTCACGAAGAGGCCGAGCGGGCGCAGGCAATCGAGCGAGGCCGGAAAGGTCGCCTGCCCGACGCCGTCGTAAACCACGTCGCAGAGCTTGCCCTTGGTGATCTCTTTGACCCGCGCGGCAAAATCCTCCTCATTGTAGAGGATCACATGTTTCGCGCCGGCCTTTTTGGCGAGTTTTGCTTTCTCCGGCGAACCCGCCGTGCCGATCACCGTCGCGCCGAGCGCCTTCGCCCATTGGCAGAGGATCTGGCCGGTGCCGCCGGCCGCCGCCTGAACGAGAACCCGGTCGCCGTCCTTCACTTTATAGCAGCGCCGCAGCAGATAGCGCGCCGTGAAGCCCTTGAGCATCATGCCGGCGGCCGTCTCATAGGAAATGCTTTTGGGCAGTTTGATGAGCCGGTCCGCGGGAACGACACGCTCCTCGGCATAGCAGCCGAGTGACGCGACATAGGCGACGCGGTCGCCCTCCTTGAACCCCTTCACGCCCTTGCCGAGCGCCACGACTTCGCCCGCCGCTTCATTGCCGGGTGTGAAGGGAAAAGCGGGCGCCGGATAATGGCCGTTGCGGAAATAGACATCGATGAAATTCACGCCGATCGCATGATTGCGGACGAGCACTTCACCCGGGCCCGTCGGCGGAATCTCGATATCCTCGATCCGCATGACCTCCGGACCACCCACTTCATGAACGCGAACTGCTTTGACCATGAGACTGAC
>JAATEW010000143.1 GCA_015655535.1 Hyphomicrobiales bacterium
GGTATCATGACAAGCAGCAGCGCGATCGAGCCCGGCACCGGGGCATAGATGCGTTCGAAGTCCTGATTGTAGAGAAACCGAGTTACAACCCGTGCCTGCACGGCGGGGTTCACGTTCGGCACGTTGAACATGGCGACGTTTTTATTGCGCAGCGCCTCGCGCTTGTCGTCTGGCGTATCGTCGGCGGCCTGTCCGTTGCGCACCGCATAATCCGATAGAAACTGCTGATGAGCGGCTTGCAGATAACCGCGGATCGTCTCGGCCCGGAACGGCCTGGCGCCATCGACCCAGGCGCCGACCTCGGTCTGATATCCCTTCTTGATGAAGCGGCCGAAGTCGGGCGGGATTTCGACGCCGGCCTTGATGTCTCCGGATTGCAGGCGCCTTTCGAGATCGGCCTGATCCTTGATCGGCGCCTTTTCGATGAAATAAGCCGAGCCACGCAATTCCTCGAGATAGGCACGGCTTTCGTGCGAATTGTCGCGATCGAGAACGGCGAAGGTCAGATTGTTCACATCGGTCGAGATGCCCGCGCCGAAGACCGCCATGAGAAACGCCGTTCCAAAGAAGGCAAAGCCGAGGCGGATCGGATCGCGCAACAATTCGAGTCCTTCGCGGATCGTGTAGGCGAAGAGCCGGCGCGGACTGAACCATTTTCTTTCGGGGCGGGGGGCCTGCGCCTGCTGGGCTGGAGGCACGACGCCCAAGGGCTGCGCTTGCGGCTCGCGCGCCGGATTGGCCTCTTCGAGATAGTCGATGAAGGCATCTTCCAGATTGGCGCTGCCGCGGGCTTTGACGAGATCTGCCGGCGTTCCCATAGCGAGAACGCGTCCGGCATCCATCAAGGCGATGCGGTCGCAACGGGCGGCCTCATTCATGAAATGCGTAGAGATGAACACGGTCATGCCGTCATTGCGCGAGAGGTCCGCCAAAAGCTCCCAGAACTGATCGCGCGCGAGCGGATCGACGCCCGATGTCGGCTCGTCGAGAATGAGAATCTCCGGCCGATGCACAACGGCGACGGCGAGCGACAGACGCTGGCGGATGCCGAGCGGCAATTCGGCGGCGCGCTGATCGAGATAGGGGGCGAGACCGAAACGCGCGACAAGCGCTGCGATGCGCGGCGCCGCCTCCTTGCCGAGATGGAACAGATGCGCGTGTAGATCGAGGTTCTGAGTGACCGTCAGCTCCGTATAGAGCGAAAAGCTTTGCGACATATAGCCGACGCGAAACCGTGCGCGCATGTCGGAGGCATCGATGGGCTTGCCGAACAAAAGCACCTCGCCGGAACTCGCCGGAAGAAGCCCCGTCAGCATTTTCATCGTCGTGGTCTTGCCGCAACCATTCGATCCGAGAAAGCCGAAGATTTCGCCGCGTTCGATCGAGAAATTGACGTTATCGACAGCCGTGAAAGCGCCGAAGCTGCGCGTGAGATTGCGGGCGACGATGACCACTTCGCCATCTTCGGCTGGCCTCGGGGCGATCGAAAAAACCTTGCGGCCGCGGCGGCGCTCTTCCGGCAGAAGCGCGATGAAACTTTCTTCGAGTGTCGGCGATCCGGTCTTCGCCTTGAGCTTGGAGGGCGATCCGGTTGCGAGAATACGGCCGGCGTCCATGGCCACCAACCAGTCGAATTGTTCGGCCTCTTCCATATAGGCGGTCGCGACGATGACGCTCATGCCTTGGCGTTCGGCCCGCATGTGGGAAATGAGGCTCCAGAATTGCCGCCGCGACAATGGATCGACACCCGTTGTCGGCTCGTCCAGAATCAGAAGATCGGGGTCATGGATCAACGCGCAGCAAAGCCCGAGTTTTTGACGCATGCCGCCGGAAAGTTTACTTGCTGGCCGGTCGGGAAACGGGTCGAGGCCGGTCGCTTTCAAAAGCGCCGCGATGCGCTGGTCGCGTTCCTCGCGATCCTGACCGAACAGCCTGCCGAAAAATTCGATATTCTCGCGCACGCTGAGGTCCGGATAGAGATTCTTTCCAAGACCCTGCGGCATATAGGCGATACGCGGGCAAACATCGGCACGATGACGGGTGTCGCCGAGATCGCCGCCAAGCACATGAACCTCACCGGTCTGAATGCGCCGTGCCCCGGCGATCAGGCTCAACAGCGATGATTTGCCGACACCGTCGGGGCCGATGAGCCCGACCATACAGCCCGCCGGAAACGAGATCGTCACATTGTCGAGGGCTGTTATGTCGCCATAGAGCAGCGAAACCCCGCGAAGCTCGCCGAAGGCTTCATGGGATTCGCTCATCGGCCCGGCGATCCTTGGGGTGACGATGCTTGTGGCGATGATGCTTGGGCAGGCTGCGCTTGAGCGGGCGCACCTTGGGCCGGTGGTGCTTGGTTGGCTGATCCTTGCAGATTCGGCGGCCATTCGACCTTGGGGTCGCTCCGTACATAGGCACGGCCCGGCAATCCGGTCCTCACATCGGCGGCATGCGCAAGCAAAATGTCCGGATCGACGCGCACCTTGACGCGGAACATGAGTTTGTCGCGCTCATCCTCGGTCTCGACCGCTTTTGGCGTGAACTGGGCTTGCGTGGCGACGAATGAGACATGCGCCGGGATCACATATTTCGGCCAGGCGTCGAGTATGATTTTGGCATCCGAGCCGACCTCGACGCGGCCGGCCGCCGCGGTCGGCAAATAGATGTCCATATAGACATCCGAGATGTCGAGCATGGTGAAGACCTTGCCGCCCGCCGGCAGCACCTCGCCGACATTGGCGATGCGATATTGGATGCGCCCGACCGTCGGCGCGACAAGCGTGTTGTCGGCTATGTTGACCTTATAAAGTTCGGCATTATGCGTCGCCGCGTCCAAGGCATGCTCGGCCTCGCCCACGCGCTCCTTCGAGGCGGCCAAAGCCGCATTGGCACCGTCGAAAGCCTGACGGCGCTGGTCGAGCAATTCGTAGGTTGCAAATCCCTTCTTGACGAGCGCGCCCGTCCGGTCGATTTCCTGCTGGGCGAGCGTAACCTGGGTGGTCTGCTGCACCACATTGGCCCGGGCCTCATCAAGCGTCCGCTGAGCTTGCTTGATCTGCGCTTCAAGCGCCTTGAGGGTGGCCTCGAGATCCCGTGTATCCATGCGCGCGACGACTTGGCCCGCCGTCACCATGTCACCTTCGTCCACAAGCCGCTCGATCACGCGTCCCGCGAATTTGGTGTCTATGTCGATTTCCTGCGCCTCGATCCGCCCATTGCCGGAGACGATGCCGACCGGCAGACCGAGGTGCTGCAAGTGCCACCAATAGGCTCCGCCGCCGCCTGCCGCGCCGAGTATGACGAGGAGAAAAGCCGCAAGCTTCCAGCGCGATTTCTTCCGCGGCAGTTCCTTGACCGGAACAGGCAAGGTCTGTGGTACGGCAATAAGCGCATTTGCAGGGGGCAGAATCTCGCCCTCTTTGGGCGCGGCTTCGGCCGAAGGGCCGGATGGCGCCTTCGCTTCGGTAGGCTCGGTCACGGTTTGATCCCCAGTGGCGATGGGAAGAGCGGCGATGGGAAAAATCGAGGCTATGACGTCAAGCCGACGATCCTTAGCCTCTTCTCAATCCATAGCTCATATACGCGTGGATTACTTGATGTTAATCAATCGGTGGATTTAGCTTTGGCCGCGGCGGGATTGGCGATCCTCCCTCCCTTGCCTCCTTGACGAGAATCAATTCAAAATCATGAGCCTTGGCTAGATTGGGTCAGTTTTTGGCACGGGAGCCCAAACATGCTGCAACATATTACCTTGACCTTGGCCCGCGAGCCGGACTTCCCCGAAGGAAGCGCCGAATGCGGATATGACATGGTCGCGCCGCTCGATGCCGCCGGGCATCTCGATCCCGAGGCCTGGCACAAGGTGAAGGCGCAATGTCGCGTCCGCCGGTTCTGGATCGGCGAAGACGATCGCTCAGGTCTGCTCGTTCACCAGGCGGGCGGAGTTCACGGCGCGACATGGAAGATCGATTACGATCCCAAGGCCAGCGACGAGGACGAATCCGGCTATCGGCTGGAGACGCATCAGTTTGTCGCGAACGAATATGTGTCCATCCGTGATGGCGGCGGCCATCCGCATACGTTCAAGATCACAGAAATTCATCCGGCGTAAAGGCAGTACGTCTTGGGTGTGCATTCAATAAATTTGCGTGATTTTATTCTCAAAGGTTGGGCGCGCTTCCTTCTCCCGCGAGGGGAGAAGGTTCAACACACCCACTTTATGAGTTCATGACCAGGGGACCTCAGCTTGCGATCGCCTTCGTCGTCCAGGCGACAAGCTCGCCCGCAGCCTGCCCAAAGGCCTGATTGAAAGCGGCGACGAGTGACGGCGTTTCCAAGTCTTTGGCCGGAACCGTGGCGTGGAAAATCTTCGCGGCGACGATATGGCCGTCATCGGCCACGATCTTGATCGAGAATTCAATGTCCGCGGCCGGGTCTGGATTTGAGACGATCGCGAAGTTCCGCAGATCGACCAGCAGCCGGTAATTGGTCGTGACCTGATCGACGGGCGGAAGCACCGAAGCGAGGAAACCGGCATCTTCGAAGCTCTGGATGATCTTCTCCTGAATGAGCTTCGGCAATGCGTCACTCCACTGGGCATCGCCCAATTGGCTGATCTCGCCTTCCTTCGAGCGCGCCAAGATCCGTTGCGTCTGCAGCACCACGGCCGCCGTCGGGTCGGAGATCGTGAAGGACACATGCCCAGCGGCGTTGGGCACAGCCGCCGCTTTTGCCAAGGTCAAATCATAGATGGGTTTCGGCTTATCCGTGGAGCCTCCGCCTATGAAATGTTCAAGGCCCGCGAATATTTTGTCGATGTGGCCGGAATTATCGCCCAAAATCTTATTTAGGCTTTGAAGCGCCGCGCGCGCAGCCTGCACGACATCCTGTCCGGCCGCGGCATCGGCTATGAGAACGGGGGGATTTGTTTCCGAGCCTTGGAGCGACGGGGCGTCCTTGGTTCCGCCGCGAAGCGAGATCTCGGGCGTCCCCGTCAGTCCGGGGACAACGATATCGACCTTCGTGTCCGCCTTGACGGGCGCGCCGACCGCAATGGCGATCGTTGCGACCACTTTGGCGGGATCGGCGGGATCA
>JAATEW010000403.1 GCA_015655535.1 Hyphomicrobiales bacterium
CCGATTGAACCTGAGCCTGAGCCGCTTGGTCTTCGAAGCTGATTTTCACGCCGAGAACTTTGAGAAATTGACCGATCCAGTCCGGATGCGCGGGCCAGGCGGGTGCGGTGACGAGATTGCCGTCGGTCACGGCGCCATTGATTGGGATGTCGGCATAGGTGCCGCCAGCATGTTCCACGTCGAAACGGCAGGCCGGATAGGCGGAACAGGTGCGCCCCTTCAAAACATCGGCGGCTGCGAGCAATTGCGCGCCATGGCAGATCGCGGCGACAGGCTTGTTGGCGGCAAAGAAATCCTGAACGATTTTGATGACATTGGGGTCGAGCCGCAAATATTCGGGCGCGCGGCCGCCGGGGATGACGAGACCGTCATAATTCGCAGCGGAGGCATTGGCGAAATCGGCGGTCAAAGCGAAATTATGGCCGCGCTTTTCCGAATAGGTCTGCTGGCCTTCAAAGTCGTGAATGGCGGTCGCAATCGTCTCTCCCGCCTTTTTGTTGGGGCAGACTGCATCGACGGAGAGGCCTACGGCGAGGAGCGCCTGAAACGGCACCATGGTTTCATAGTCTTCGGCAAAATCACCGGCGATCAAAAGGATACGCTTGCCCATGTCACGTTCTCCCTGCTGCATTGGATTTTAACATGCAGGGGATCATACGCTTGTTGGAGGCGGATGGGTGTTAGCGGGCTACGGCAGGCGCGGGTCTATCTCTCATCCCAGCGCCTTGCCGAACCGTCCGGCAAGTTCCTGGATGAATTGCCACGCCGTGCGGCCGGAGCGGGCGCCGCGCGTCACCGACCATTCGAGCGCTTCGGCCGTGATCTTGTCCTTGTCGCCGCCGAGGCCGAAATGATCGACATAGGCGAAGACCATGTCGAGATATTCACTCTGCGAGCAATTATGGAAGCCGAGCCAGAGCCCGAAACGGTCGGAGAGCGAGATTTTTTCTTCCACCGCTTCGCCCGGATTGATCGCGGTGGAACGCTCATTATCCACCATGTCGCGCGGCATGAGGTGGCGGCGGTTCGACGTCGCATAGAAAAGCACGTTGCGCGGCCGCCCCTCGATGCCGCCTTCGAGCACGGCCTTCAAGGATTTATAACTCGTGTCCGCGACGTCGAAGGAGAGATCGTCGCAAAACAACAGGAATTGAAACGGCGCATCGCGCAAAAGCGCCATCAGATGCGGCAGGCTGTCTATATCCTCACGGTGAATCTCGATGAGCTTCAAAGGCGGCATGCTGGCGAGCAGATTGGCATTGATCTGCGCATGAACCGCCTTGACGAGAGAGGATTTGCCCATGCCGCGCGCGCCCCATAAAAGCGCATTATTGGCGGGCAGGCCTCTCGAAAACCGTTCCGTATTCTCGGTCAAAGTATCGCGGATGCGGTCGATCCCGCGCAAAAGCCCGATGTCGACGCGGCTCACGCGCGGCACGGGCTGAAGCATCTCGGTCGCGGCATGCCAGGCAAAGGCATCGGCGGCGGCGAAGGCCGGCGCTTCCATTTCGCTTGGCGCCAGCCTTTCAAGCGCGCCTGCGATCCGCTCCAAGGCCTTGGCGATATCCTGTGCGGTCGCCGGCGGTGAGACCGGCACCGGCTTCGCCTTGGTTTTCAAGGCAATTTTCTTGCTCTTTTTCTGATCGGATGCCGCTGCCGGGAAAAGCGCCTCTTTGGCCGCTGGTGACGAACCGCGGCTGCCGGGATTCTTTTTGTTTTTGGACATGGGACTCGGATCTAGCAAATCGGGATGCGCCTTCAAGACATGGCTCGGCCTATGTCTCACATGAAAGCGCTGTAGCGCGCAAAAACCCGCGCGTCCATAGAGCGCTGATTTTCGGGTGTTGCCATGCGGTGACGTTGAGGCCCTTGCTTCAGGTCTGGGCCTCATGGCTCGAGTCCCAAGCCCTCATCCTGAGGAGCTTGCGCAGCAAGCGTCTCGAAGGACGAGGGCTTGGAACAGAATGGAATAATGCCGATCCCTCGCCCTTCGAGACGGCTCCTTCGGACCTCCTCAGGGTGAGGGATTGGGTGGTGAGGCCGTGAGGTCCAAACCCTAATGCGGCGCCGTCTGTTCCGCCACGGCAGCATTGCCCTTGGCCGAATGGTCGATCGCGTCGTGGCCCGCGGCCTTCATCGTTTCGGCAATGAGGACATAGGTCGCGATCCAGGCATCGCGGACGACGGGCGTGAAAGCCTCGCCCAATTGCTGTTCCAGGGTCCAAATCAGGCTTTGTCCGACGGCATTATAATGTTCGTCGCGCACGCCATAACCGACATGCCGGATCGCCAAAGCCTCTAATGTCGGAACAACGGTCTCAAGGCTTTCGAGGCCGGCGACGAGCGTCGCAAGCATGCGGACCAATTTCTTGCTCTGGACGCCCATGTCCTCCTTGAACATGTCCTTCAAGGCGGGGTCCAAACTGAACAGATGCTCGTAGAATTTTGGCCCGAATTCGTCCGCCTGCGGCAGAATTTGGACGAATGTCGTCTTGACCATATCGACTTCGGCAGGTGTCATGACAAACCTCCCATTGGAGCATCGGACCGAAAAGTGCGAAGCGGTTTTCGGGTCAATACGATGCGGTTAAAAGACTTAAAGAACCGGTCCGAATCCATTTGAGCGTCCACGGTTCAAGCAAAGCTTTTGGTGGCGCGGCTTTGCCCAGCACGTGGAGCTTAGGCCGGCTACGTGAAATGTCGAATCAATCTAAAAAACTTTTCGACGTTAAGGCTCAGTCGTCGAGTGCCTGATAGACGAGCGCATTGATCTTCTGCCGGTAATACCAGCGGATCGGACCCGGCGCCGCCGATAGATAGACAACCGCGAGTTCCTCTTTCGGATCGACCCACCAATCCGTGCCGCTGGCGCCTGGCCATGCGAATTGGCCGACCGAACCGAGCATATGGACGATCCCCGGTGTCGTGCGCACGGCGAGGCCGAGACCGAAGCCAAAATCGGCGCGTGTCGGTTCGGCATTGACGATCAGATTGGTCACATTCGGCGCGAGCTGATTTGCGAGCATATATTCGACGGTCTTGCGGCTGAGAACGCGGGTCTCGCCGAGCTTGCCGCCATTCATCAACATCAAGGCGAAACGCAGGTAATCGGATGCGGTCGAGGCGGCGCAGCCGCCGCCGCATTCGAAGCCTAGTCTTTCGGTCAGGGCGGGCTCGATCTTCTGCGGTTGGCCGCTGACCGGATCATTCGGGAGCGGTTTCGCATAGCGGCCGGCTTTTTCGGGCGGTATGAAGAAGCCTGTATCTTTCATGCCGAGCGGTTCGAACAGATTGCGCTGCAGATAGGCGCCGAGCGTCGTCTTCGTCTGCTGCTCGATGATGAGCCCCGTAATGTCGAGACCGAAGCCATAATCCCAGACCGCACCCGGCTGATGCAACAAAGGCAGGCTCGCCAGTTTGGCGAGAAAGGCGTCGCCGGTCATCGTGGCCGCCGTCTGGCTGCCTTCCGGATAAAGTTTGTGAACCGCCGTCGTGCCGCGGCCTCCGTAAACGATTCCCGATGTGTGCCGCAGCAGATCCTGGATCTTGATCTGACGCTGTGCCTGCACGGTTTCGAGCGTCGGCTGACCTTGCGCGTCGCGGGCGGCGACGCCCTGATCGGCGAATTGCGGGACATATTTGACGAGCGGCTCGTCCATCAAGAGCCGGCCTTGTTCATAAAGCATGAGCGCGCCGACGGCGGTCATCGGCTTCGTCATCGACGCGATGTTGAAGATCGTGTCCTTCGTCATGGGACTGCCCGCGGCCTTGTCGCGCCAGCCATAGGCTTCAAACAGAACGAGCTTGCCGTGCCTGGCGATCGCCAGAACCGCGCCGGGCATCAGGCCTCTATCTATATCCTCCAGGAGGGCAGGCTTGATTCGAGCGAGCCTTTCGGCTGATATGCCGACCTCTTCCGGCTTTGCCCAGGGCAGGGGATCGGGGAACGCGAGATCCTCGGCGTAGACCTGGCTGGCGGCGATCATCAATCCGGCGATTGCGGCAAGGCAAAATTTAAATCTCATGAAATCCACGGCGGAATGGAAAATCCTCGAACCGCAGTTTTCCTTAATGCCCGGCCCAGGACAATATTGGACAATCGGCAGGTGCGGGCGGCCTTTTCCGCGCATTTTCCGGCCGCCATTGCTTTCGGGGCGCCGCTGGCTATAGTCCGCCGCCAATCCGGCCCGGGCTCATGATGGAGACGCTTTTGATTACGCCCGCTTATGCGCAGACCGCGGCTGGTGCAGCCGTCGGCTTGAACGAGATTTTCATCCAATATGTCGCGCCCTTTGGCCTGATCTTCATCATCATGTATTTTTTGGTCCTGCGGCCGCAGACGAAAAAAGCCAAGGATCACGCCGAACTCATCAAGAACGTCCGGCGCGGCGACAGTATCGTGACCTCGGGCGGCCTCATCGGCAAGGTCACCAAAGTGATCGACGAGACTGAAGTCGAAATGGAAATCGCGCCGAATGTCAGGGTGCGCGTGGCGCGTCCGATGATCGCTGATGTGCGCTCCAAAGCCGAGCCTGTGAAGGAACAGGCTTGATCGCCTGCCGTAACGCGCTCCAACCGGATGATTTGAACCCTCATGCTGCGTTTCGCGACTTGGAAAATCGTTTCGATCCTGGCCATGACGGCCTTGGCCTTCCTTGTGATCGTGCCGAGCCTGCTGCCGCCGGAAACGCGCGAGGCCGTGTCGTCGCATATACCCTCCTGGGTGCCGTTCAAGACCATCGTGCTCGGCCTCGATCTTCAGGGCGGCTCGCATGTGCTGCTCGAAGTCGATAGCGCGTCGGTGATAAAGACGCAGGTCGAGAACCTGCGCGACGACGTGCGCCGCGTCTTGCGCGAGGAGAAGGTTTCGATCTCGGGCGGCATAGGCGTGCAGTCGAAGGGCGTGCAATTGCGGATTCCCGACGCGGCGGAGCGCGAACGAATTCTGCCGAAGCTCCGCCAACTCGGTGCGCCTATTGGTGGACTATCCGGCGGCGGGTCCACGCTCGACCTCAACGACAATGGCACCGGGCTTATCCAGATCAACCTCACGGATGCGGGCATCAAGGACAGGATCAGACGCGCCGTCGATCAGTCGATTGAAGTTCTGCGCCGAAGAATCGATGCGCTTGGCACGACCGAACCAAATATCCAGCGCCAGGGCGACGACCGTATTCTGGTTGAAGTACCTGGTCTCCAAGACCCCGAAAGGCTTAAGGCGCTGTTGGGCACGCCGGCGAAGCTCGAGTTCAGCCTTGTCGCCGATCCCGGCGCCGATCAAGGCGATGTCGAAATGCTCGATCAGACCGATCAGCCCGGCAAGATCCCTGTCGAGAAACGCGTCATGGTCCAAGGCGAAGACTTGACCGATGCGTCGCCCGGCTTCGACAGTCGGACGCAGGAACCGATCGTCAACTTCAAATTCAATATTCGCGGCGGTCAGCGCTTCGGCCAGGTGACGTCTGAAAATGTCGGGCGGCCTTTTGCCATCGTGCTCGACGGTAAGGTGATTTCGGCGCCGCGCATCCTGGGGCCGATCACCGGCGGCTCCGGCCAGATCTCCGGGCATTTCACAGTCGAATCCGCGAATAATCTCGCGATCCTTTTGCGGGCCGGCGCGTTGCCCGCCAAGCTTACGATCGTCGAGGAACGCACGGTGGGCCCGGGCCTCGGCCAGGACTCGATCGATGCCGGCAAACGCGCGGCTTACGTGGGCGCGGCGCTTGTAGCCTTCTATATGCTCATCACTTACGGCACCTTCGGCATATTCGCGAATATCGCGCTCTTCGTGCATATCAGCTTGATCTTCGCCGGGTTGATTTTGCTCGGCGCCACGCTCACCCTGCCGGGCATAGCGGGTATTGTCTTGACGATCGGCATGGCGGTCGACTCCAACGTGCTGATCTATGAACGCATCCGGGAAGAAAACCATATGGGGCGTTCGGTCATCGCTTCGCTCGATGCCGGCTTCAAACGCGCTTTCGCGACCATCGTCGATTCGAATGTGACGATGTTCGTCGCGGCCGCCATATTGTATTTTCTGGGTTCCGGCCCGGTGCGCGGCTTTGCCGTTTCGCTCGGCCTTGGCATTCTCACCTCGATCGTCACCGCTGTCACAATGACGCGGATGATGATCGCCGTCTGGTACCAATTCGCGCGTCCGAAGCGCCTGCCGATTTAAATGTGGTAAAAGTAGCCCTCATCCTGAGGAGGGTCCGAAGGACCCGTCTCGAAGGACGAGGGCGGTCCCGCAATCCCATCCTTCGAGACGCGAGCTTCGCTCGCTCCTCAG
>JAATEW010000205.1 GCA_015655535.1 Hyphomicrobiales bacterium
GAATTGCGCGGGACCGAGATATTTCACCCAGTGTCTCGAGCAATAGGGAATAGGCATCGCCATCAGCACCCACCTCTTCCGACACCAATCCGCTGCGCAATTGCTCCAGCACGGTACGGGCTTGCGTCGCCAGCTCGGCCTAACGGATGCGCCCGCTTTGAAGCGAGGTGCCTGTCCTCAGGCAGGCGAGCCAAGCCGCTTGAATCGAGGACGCTCCGTCCGTGAGGGTCCGAACGAGGACCTGAGTGCCAGCAGCCATCGCGGCATCCTTTTCTTCTAGTTGTGTGATTGCGAGAACGGGAGGCCGGGCGCAAGTTCATTCGCGCTCCTCAAGTCCTAGGGGACGGAATTGAGGCGAAGGCATTTTCTGCTTTAACGCAGAAAATTGCTGTCGTGGGTAAACCCACGAGTTACTATGCAGTTCCATGCACCTTAGCAAATTAATCGAGCAGCATTTAGCTGCGGCTTCTACTGACATACGGCCACTGATCCAAGGCCGCCGATAACTGTCACACATTCATTCTGCATCGCGGTCGACGAAGGTCATCAAGATCCATTCTTTACCCCGCGCTTTGCCGATCTCGCATCGAAGCATTTAATTCTTGCACGCATAACCCGGTAAGTTCTCGCCGGCGCCGGACTATCGAAGGTGAAGCTCGTCCATCAATGCATGACGGTAAGCTGCAACGATTTGTTGGATTTGAGGACAATGGGCAATGGCGAGGGGCCGAGTTGTAGATCTGCTTTGCTTGCGGCACCACTTGATCCATCCATTGGACGGAAGGTGATGCGCTGGCCCTCATTCTGAAAGGACAGTTCGACTCGCGCACCGCCTACGGCGGTTTTCGCAACGGAATTGTCCGGCCGTGCGCCGAGCAACATGCCAGGATTTGCCTTACCACCAGGTGTAAATACGGCCCAGTGCATCGTCTGGCTGGCATTCCCTCGTTCGCCCGCCAGCGCCTGCGTAAATTTCGTGTCGTAGGTTTCACTGAACGTATCTTGGCCCACGGGATGATTGAAGACACATGTCGCGTGCTGGTCTGAGCCCGGACGAACTGTACAAGTCAATGTTCCAGCCTGCTTCGGAATTTGCAGCGCCGAAAGCGCGCCAACCTGATTCGGCGAAGCCATTCGCATGGCAGCATGAACGCTACCGTTCGCTGTTAGAGCCATGATCATGACAGTCACGACCAAAAACTTTTTCACGAGAACCTCCTTCGATGAGAAACCTAAAATCTTACGTGTCTCGTTAACCAGCGAAGATGATTCCGGTTGGCTCCTCCCTGCCGTAGTTGATCAAGATGGTAAAGGAAGGGTACGGCTCTGTTTAAAGACTGAGAACCCCGGCTCGCTTCAAATCCGATCTGGTCGAGGAATTAGGCTTTGACGCGATTCGAGCCGCCAACGCTGACGATGCCATCCTTATTTTGGAAGCGAACTCGAATATCCGGGTCCTTTTCACGGATATCAGATGCCAGGTTCAATAGGCAGTATGGAGCTATCGGCCTATGTGCATGATCGTTGGCCACCGATCGAAATTATCATCGCCTCGGCGCTTTTTGACATTCGAAATGCGGATTTGCCTGCCCGCAGGGTCTTCCTGCGAAAGCCCTACCTTACGCAAGACCTTGCGGCGGCACTTCGGGGCTTCGCACCCTAGACCAGGCGTCATCTCGGATTCGAGCTAGCGCCTCTGGAACCGAACGGTCCATTTACGGTTAAGGTCGGATGCGCACCAAGACCTTCAGCCGTTTCGCCGCTCTTATCGCCCGAATAACCGGCAAACCGACGACCTTTGCGCTGTGCGTAGCAATCATTGTGCTTTGGGCCTTAGCCGGTCCAATCTTTCTTGGCAGCTGGTCATCAATACCAGCACGACCATCATCACTTTCCTTCAGGTGGTCCTCATACAGAACACTCAAAACCGGGATGGGGCGGCGATCCAAGCCAAACTGGATGAGCTGATCCGCGCGAGTGCCGCGCGAAACCGGTTTATCGGAATCGAGGAGCTGACCGAGGAAGAACTGACGGAGCTACGCTATCGCGCCAATTCGAAAAGGCGCGTCGAAATCATGGATGTTGCGATGGAGGCAGCGGAAAAAGCAGAGGACGAAGCCAATGACAAGGCGCAGGAAGCGGCCCTTTTGCGAGGCTCGGAATTTTGATTACGAGGCTCGGAATTTTGAGCGCCCTGAGGCGATCCTTGGCAAGGGCTTTTCATGGCGCCGACTTTCACGGCGCGGAGTGCCGTCACCGCCTCATTCCAACATACAGGTCCATGCCAATGAGCGCGCTAACGCATCGAAAGAGGCCTGATCGACGAGATGCGCCGGTAACGGAGCCGGCGAATCGGAAGGAACTTTGAATCAGCCTTGCCGTTCATTTTAGTGCGACGAGAAGCTTCCAGCCCGCATCGCGATGTGGCCGCCGGAAGAGCGATGACGCGGGGCCGGGACTGGCATGCCGATTTCCGAAGTGAACTCCCCATTGGCAGTCAAAAGCCCTTTTAGCGGCGCTCGTGCTGACCTCGGGCGGCGTGCCCATGCAACCGACACCGTTATCATCATTGCTGCCGCCATAGCAGGCCTCTATTTTGGCCATGATGTTCTTGTTCCCATCACACTCGCGGTCCTTTTGAGCTTCGTGCTCGCTCCGATAACGGTGATTTTCGAGAAATTACATCTAGGTCGTATCGCCTCTGTTTTGCTCGCCGTCGCCTTGGCCGTCGCGATCCTTATCGGGCTCGGCGCGGTCATCGGCAAACAGGTCGCTCAGCTTGCCGAAAATCTACCGGCCTATCAGTTAGTGATCACTAAAAAGCTCCAGACGCTCAGAAGCTCTGATCTCGGGAAAGGTGTCGTGGAAACGGCCGCCAATGCTCTTGAGGGACTGGACTCCAACCTTAACAGGCCATCCGCTGCACCCGCTGAGCCAATGTCTCCGCAGATCAATTCGCCGCGGGCGGCCGGCGAGGCCTACATTCCAGTCGAAGTGCACACGCCGGCTCCTGGACCAGTCCAAATCCTTGAAAGCGTTCTCGCAGCCTTGCTGCCGCCACTGGCCACGGTGGGTATCGTGATCATTTTCGTCGTTTTTATTCTTCTCCAGCGCCAAGATCTTCGCGATCGCTTTATCGGGCTCACCGGCGCGCACGATTTGCACCGGACCACCCGAGCTCTCGACGACGCGGCCTATCGCTTGAGCCGCTATTTCCTGGCGTTGACCGCGATAAACGCGGCATTCGGTATTATTATCGCAAGCGGGTTGGCCTTTATCGGCGTGCCAAATCCCATTCTCTGGGGCATCGCCGGCGGCATACTTCGCTTCATCCCATATGTCGGTGCCATCATCGCCGCCGCCTTTCCTTTGGCACTCGCCGCAGCAGTTGATCCAGGCTGGAGCATGGTCGTCGAGACTGCTTTGCTTTTCACGATTATCGAAGGAATAATAGGCCAGGTCATTGAACCTCAGCTCTTCGGGCACACAACCGGTATGTCCCCCTTGGCAATTATCGTTGCTGCCGCTTTCTGGACTTTGATCTGGGGACCTGCGGGACTGCTTCTTTCAACGCCGATTACAGCATGCCTGGTCGTACTCGGCCGTCACGTAGAAAATCTGAATTTCATCGAACTGATCTTAGGCGACAAACCTGGCCTTTCTCCAGTCCAGAGTTTCTACCAGCGTATTCTTGCGGGCGACCCGGATGAAGTCGCGTTTCAGGCCGAGAGCCTCCTGAAGACCATGTCGCTCATAGAATATTACGAGGGTGTCGCTCTGCCGGCACTCGCCCTTGCACAAGCCGACGTGACGCGTGGTGTTTTAGATAGCGATCGGCAAGTTCAAGCTTGTATGGCGATCGAGCATGTTGTCGATGATCTTTCCGATCACGTCGAGACTCCGATCGGCGCAGAATCGCGGGCCGGGACGGATATCGCACCGGCCATCACCTCATCTCAACGTAAAGACATTTTGCGGGATAGCACCACCACAGGAACGGTGATGTGTCTTGCAGGACAAACCCCTCTTGATAAAGCCGCGTGCGCCATATCGGGGCAGGTTTTAGCGGAAAGAAACATCTCATCGCAAATTGAAGGGCCCCGGGCTCTTACGGCGACTGGCATATTGGAGCTTAATGCGGACGGGATCAAAGCCATTTGCATTTTTTACATGGACCACCGCAGCAAGGCCTCCATTCGATATTCCGTGAGACGCTTGCGAAAGAAATTTCCGAGGATACCGGTCGCCGTTTGCCTTTGGGGCGCCACTGATCTCGCATCTATGGTCGATGTTGCCGAGACCGACGCCAATCTCAACTCTCTTCGCGAAATCGTGGACTTTTGCGAGAATGCTTCCGGACCGATCCGCGCTGGCGAGGCCTGACAGCCATTTTGGACAATCGCCTCTATGAGGGTGTCGGCTTTCGGCCGGGTCTCCCGACCTGGAGTCTCGACGAAAGACCGCTCGGCGCCCGCTGGATGGCGGAGGTTGCGCATCCAGATCGCTTGCAGCCGAAGATGCGCGACATCATGCGCGCTCACTTTCTGAAGGCTTACGGCTACCGTCTCAGCGACGATGAGATCGATGAGGTCTTACCTGACGAAGCAGAATGTCGACGGCTCGGTCAGTGGCCGTCTCGGCTTTGCCTGGGAGAAGGTCTTGATCTATGCGACGGGCGGTGTCGCCTTCGCTTCGGTCGAGGACTCTTATCAGAACTATGCCGGCGGCGGGCTCGACGACACGAAGCGGAGCCGCACCGGCTGGACCGTCGGCGGCGGTTTTGAATATTTCTTCAGGCCGCAATGGTCGGTCCGCGGCGAATATCGTTACACGGATGTCAGCACTTATACCGACAATCTCAACGGTTCGAGCCTCGGCACGCTGGCTGTCCAGCGGCATCAGACCGAGAACTCGGCGCGGTTCGGGGTCAGCTATCACTTCAGCATGTTTGCGCCGCCCGCGCCCATAGTCGCGAAGTACTAAGGCATGGGCAAACCCTTTTTATAAAGAAGAGGATTTGCCGTTTTTTTCGGCGGTCAGGGTTGAATCTCGTCCCAGGAGGCGTGCCTATCCTAATGGCACGCCAACGGTTTCCGACGTGATATATTTAAGATAGATTGCCATCTCTCTTAAATCTTCGAGGCTTTTTGAACCATGACTGTGAGATCTTCGCCGTTGCAGTCGAAGCAATCGGATCTTTCACAAGAGTTCCAGCACGCCGTACGCCTCTATCAGCAAGGCAAGCGGGACGATGCCCTGTCGGCCTACAATGTCATTCTTGCGTTGGACCAAGCTCATTGCGATGCCCTGCATTTGCAAGGCGTCATTTGCTTTCAAACCGGCGGGAACGCAGAAGCCCTTCGGTCGCTCGAGGCAGCGCTGGCGGTGCGACCCGACTACCTTCCGGTTTTATCCGGATTGGCGCTCGTTCAAGTAAGGCTAGGCCAGTTCGCCAAGGCCGTTCTGAGTTACGATAAAATATTGGCCATCGATCCGGGTAACCTTGAGGCCCTGCACAATCGTGCCAACGTGATCAACCAGGGCCATGTGCTGACCGATCTGAAGCGCTTTTCCGATGCGATTGCCAATTATGAGAAAGCGCTGACCTATTCGCCTGGCAATACGAGAGCGCTCCACGACATGGGGATCGCTTATAATGCCAAAGGCGTCGCCTTGACCGATGTGGGGAAGCTCGAAGCGGCGGCCGAGGCCATTGAGGTCGCGATCAAGCTCGCACCGAGTGAAGCACCTTTCTTCTACTACAGCCTGTCGGTCTGCAA
>JAATEW010000382.1 GCA_015655535.1 Hyphomicrobiales bacterium
GGGTTCGTTCGGCGTCGCCGCGATGTTCCAATACGCACGAACCGAATCGAACATCATCAATTACAAGACGGATGATCTGTCTGTCATGATCGGACCCAACGCGCGCTTTTAACACGGGATGGAATGCATGTGGTTGCGTGGCATAAGCCCATTCATTCTCGGCCTGATGCTGACCCAGGGCGCGGCCTTGGCGCAGAATGTCGGCAATGTCGGCGCCGCCAATCCGACGGCGACCGGCACGCCGCCCAGCGCTTCGGCCTCGCACGCTTTATCGGTCGGCGGGGCGGTGGTTCACAGGGAAAAGATCCAGACGTCGGGCGAGGGCACGACGCAAGTCACCTTCCTCGACAAATCCACCTTGAACGTCGGCCGCAATTCCACCGTCGTGATCGACAAATTCGTCTATGACCAGCAGGCCGGCACCGGCGAAATGGCGACCTCCATGACGAAGGGCGTGATGCGCTTCGTCGGCGGACAGGTGAGCCATACGAATGGCGCCTCGGTGAAGACGCCGGTGGCGACGATCGGCATTCGCGGCGGCACGATGACGATCATCTTCATGCCCGGCGGCCACCTTATGGTCATCGACCATTTCGGCCATATCGATATTTCCAACAATGTGAGCAGCCAGACGATCGTCCGTCCGGGCTATGCGGTCGAGGTCGATGGGCTCAATGTTCCGATCGGGCCGCCGTTTCCGGTTCCGCAAAACATATTGGCGGAGGCCATGGCGCTTCTCGGCAGCAAGCCAGGACAGCACGGCGGCGTCCATCATTGGCCGGACGATCTGATGGCGGCGCGGTATGGCGTCGGCAATGGACGCCTGCCGAACGATCCGGCGAATACGCCCGGACCCTGGACGGTCGATACGATCAATCTCGGCGATACGTTCGTGACCAACAGAGCGCAGCAGCAGCAGCTCAATGGGGTCACCATTCCGGCACCGCCGACAAACACGTCTCGCACGGTAATGGGAACCACGCCGCCCCCGCCGCCTCCACCCCCACCGGTGGCCGGTCCCCGAGCTTGAAGCAGAAGACCGCTATTGCTATTGGCGCCGAAACATATGCCGGCGCGCCCAGCAGGGCTTCTCAAATGCTCCAGGGCGAACCTACGAGCTCGGCGCGGACGGCGCCTGCCAGATCGTCCATGCGGAAGGGCTTCTCCACGACGGCGCGATGCGAATGCGCGGCCGGCAGGCCGGAGCGGCCATAGCCTGTCGTGAACACGAAGGGGCAGTCGCGGGCCGCGAGCGCGTCGGCGACTGGGTCGATCTTCTGCGCGCCCAGATTCACGTCGAGCAAAGCGACATCGACATGTTCGCGGGAGAGAAAGGCCAATGCCTCGGAGACATGCGAAACGCAGCTCGCAATGTCGAAGCCCAGCTCCTGAAGCATTTCTTCAAGCGCGAGCGCGATGATCGGCTCGTCTTCGACGATCAAAATGCGCGGTTTAGATACTTGGCTTCGCTCATCAAGGAGCGCCATATTCCCCGTCTCGCAGTATGAGACCTGACCTACGAAGCTTGACCCGTCATCTGTCCTATGTCCAGGACCGATTGAGATCCTAGTTCGAAAGAACTATTTAGAGATTAAGGCAAATTTCCCGGCGCCATGGCCGTTTTCCCATCGAAAACAACATATATTGGGGTTGAAATACCGTTTTGGCTGCGGTGAAGCCGGTCTTTCAAATAAAAGTGTGGCTCAAAAGTCATATAGGTTTTTGAGTGACTATTGCTTGCATGCCAGTATTTGGAAACTGGCGTTCGGGCTCATGCGATGGCATCAGGACTCTCAATGGCCGTTCAACAGGATCTTCCTCCCGACATGAAGGCGCCAAAGCCTGAGCTCCGGCACCCGGAAAAGGCGCATCGGCCGGATCAGCCCATAGCCAGCAAGCCCGATTGGATCAGGGTGAAAGCGCCCGGCTCGCCACAATGGGCGGCGACTCGCGCGATCGTCAAGGAACATGGCCTTGTGACGGTTTGCGAAGAGGCCGCCTGTCCCAACATCGGCGAGTGCTGGCAAAAGCGGCATGCGACCTTCATGATCATGGGCGACACCTGCACGCGCGCCTGCGCCTTCTGCAACGTCAAAACAGGACTGCCGGGCGCGCTCGATGCGACGGAGCCCGCGCATGTCGCGGACGCCGTCGCCAAGCTCGGCCTCGCCCATGTGGTGATAACGTCAGTCGATCGCGACGATTTGGAAGATGGCGGGGCAGGACATTTCGCCAAAGTCATCGGAGCCATTCGCGCCGTGAGCCCGAAAACCACGATCGAAATCCTGACGCCGGATTTTCTGCGCAAGGATGGCGCGCTTGAAACGGTCGCAGCCGCGAAGCCGGATGTCTTCAACCATAATCTGGAAACGATGCCGTCGCTTTATCTGAGCGTGCGGCCGGGCGCGCGCTATTTTCATTCGCTACGGCTTTTGCAACGGGCAAAAGAACTCGATCCCACTCTCTTCACGAAATCCGGCATGATGCTCGGCCTCGGCGAGGAGCCGGATGAGGTCTTGCAGGTCATGGACGATCTGCGCAGCGCCGGCGTCGATTTTCTGACGCTGGGGCAATATTTGCAGCCGACCCGCAAACATCATGCGGTCATGCGCTTCGTACCGCCGGACGAGTTCAAGACCTTCGAGAGCCTGGCGCTCGCCAAAGGCTTTCTACTCGTTTCGGCTTCGCCCATGACGCGCTCCTCGCATCATGCGGGCGAGGATTTCTTGAGGCTCAAAGCCCAGCGCGAGGCGCTGAATAAAGGCGCTTAGCGCACCCTGTCATTCGCTCATCGCTAGCGGCTTTCAAGGTCTGGCGTCGACGACGCGATATGAAGCGTGGCAGCCGACGCAGTTTTTCATGACCTCGCTCAATTGCTTCAAAGGCTGCTTTGCGTCTCCGTCTTTGCCCAAGGCCTCTGCCAGGGCATCGAAGCCCTTCCGCGTGCTGCCGCCGAATTGCTTCCACTCTTGCGGGAGCTTGGCGCCGAGCGTCGACGGGAAGGCGGGGTCGTTCTGATTGCGCTTCAAGCCGCGCGCGGCGGCGGCCTCAACAGCGGCGGCCTTGTCTCCATCGGCCAATCCGCCGGTGATGATCTGGATGCTTTCGACGAATTGACGCATCTGCAACAGCACATAGGCCTTCTCGGGCGGTGTGAGAGCGAGCGCGGTGCGGCCATTTCCATCGTCGATTGTGGCCTCTTCGGCCGCTAGAGTTCCGGCGCAGAGGACGCCTGCCAAAACCAGTCCGAGTTTGATGTTCATGATCCCGCGCTTTGGTTATATTTGGAGCAATATATAGGGAGCTACAGGATATGACACGGGCCAAGCCGACGCAATGCGGCAGCGGCGCACTGGTCCGGCGCGTAGAGGTTCTTTTAATCTCCATGCTGTTCCCATAGAGCCTTGATCGTGCTGTAAGACATCTCATGCCAGCCTTCCGCACCAGCCGCCGCGTCCGCCACAGCGCCGCCGAAATGTTCGATCTCGTCGCCGATATCGAAGCCTATCCGGGCTTTGTTCCGCTCTGCAAAGCTTTGCGGATCAAGCGCCGCAGCGAGGATGCCGAGGGCAGGGTGATTCTCGTCGCCGATATGGAAGTCGGCTATAAGTCGATCCAGGAGAAGTTCACGAGCAAGGTCACGCTCGACCGCGCCAACCTTGCCATTCTCGCCGAATATATAGACGGGCCGTTCAAGTCTCTCGAAAACCATTGGAACTTCACCGACGAGGTGGACGAGAAGACGGGCGCCACTCTCTGCCGCGTCGATTTCGCGATCGCCTATGAGTTCAAGAGCCGTGTGCTGGCCGCCGTGGTCGGCGGCGTGTTTGATGCCGCCTTCCGCAAATTCGCGGCGGCCTTCGAGCAGCGCGCCGA
>JAATEW010000125.1 GCA_015655535.1 Hyphomicrobiales bacterium
GGCTTGATACGTGACAAAAGAGGCCAAAAAGGGATTCGTCCGCGATACGTCGAGTGCGCGGCGGATGAAGTCGAGAACCGCATCGTCGTAAGCTGCGCTCGGCGCGGCCCAAGTCGAATGCACTTTCGCTTCGCGCATCGTCTTTACCATGGCGCCTTCGACGCGTTGGCGAAAGCTGTCCAAGGCGGCTGCCTCGGGCAGGGCCCCGGTCGAAAGCTCCATGGGCCATGAGCCGAGAAGAAGCTGATAGAAGGCATATTCGTCATTGCGGTCGGGTGGCACGTCCTGCGGCGAGCCGGAACGGCCGGCGCGCAGAATGCGGCTCCAGGCGCCGACGCGTTGCGTCCATTCCTCCGCGCATTCGGAGAGTGCCGCCAGACGCGCCCGCGCATCCTCGCCGCGCTTCGTGTCATGCGTCGAAGTGCTCAGCATGGCATAAGGCGTGCGTTTCGCCCGCTCGGCATTGGCATAGTGAAAGGCCGTAGGACTGGTGCTGAACTGATCCGGTTGGCCGCCGACTTCATTCAGTGCGAGCAGACGGTTGTAGCGGTAGAAGGCTGTGTCCTCGACGCCCTTCGCCATGACAGGCCCGCTATATTGCTGCGCCCGCATCGCTACGCGTATGACCTCGACGCGGCTGAAGCCTGAGCGCGGCTCTGCGATCAGATCGCAGGTGAGCAAACCGTAGAGAAAATCGAAGACGCTCGGATCGAGCGCCGTATCGGAGCGGCGCGCATGGGCCAAAGCCCAATCGATATCGCGCAGATCCGCGTCGCTCGGCGTGCTGCCGTCGACATAGGTCCGGTAGACTGGGAAACAGGCGATGATCTGCTGCAAGGCACGCCGCAGCACATTATCGGTGAAATCGGCGGTGCGCGGATTCGAACGGGCGACACGCCCGGCGTCGCGCGCGAGCACGTTCAGCTCGCTCGCCATTTCATTTTCCATGATGCGCAGCTTGCACATATGCGCAATCTCGCCGAACGGCGTCTCCTGGCCCGTGAACTCGGCATAAACGCGCGTCAATGTCTCTTCGCCGTCGGGGTCGATCATCAGCCGCGTGACGAGATTGGCGAATTCATAGCCCGTGGTGCCATCGACATTCCAATCGGCTCTGAGGGACTCATGCGGCGCCAGGATTTTCTCGACCACGAGATAGGGCAGGCGCGGGGCCTTGTCGCGCAGGCGCAGGCAATAGGCCTTGGGGTCGAGCAGCCCGTCGATATGATCGAGGCGCAGCCCGTCGAGCACGCCGTCTTCGAGCAATTGGAAGATCAGCGAATGAGCATGATCGAACAATTCCGGCAGTTCGATCCTGATGCCAGCGAGATCGTTGATGTTGAAGAAGCGCCGGTAATTGATGTCGTCGGCCGCGACGCGGAAATGCGCGGCGCGCCAATATTGATCCTTGATCAATGCGTCGAGCTGCGCCCAAGTCTCAAGGCTGCCGGGGGCGCCGTTGAAACGATCGAGCGCCGTCTCGATGGCCGCCGCGAGCTTCGGATCGCTCCTGGCCTGCGCGGCGAGTTCGGCCTTAAGGTCTTCCGCGCAGCGCTGCACATGCGGCCGGAAAGCCGAAAGATGCGCGAAAGCATCGCTCAGCCGTTCAAGCTCGGCATGTTTGTCGCCAAGAATGCGGCCGTAATGCAAAGGCCAGATTGGCAGCTTATGCGTGTCATAAGCCCAGACGGAGAAGGAGCCTTCCTCCGCATCGAACTTCAGCTTGAGCCCGCCCGACTCCAGGACCGCGCCATAATGGTCGCCCAAAAAGGGCACCAGCAATTTTTGCCGCAGATATTCGCGATCGGTCTCCCAATCTATGTCGAACCAGCCGGCGAATTCCGAATCGGGTCCCCATTCGAGGACGTTCAGCCACCAGGGATTGTCGGCGCCGCCGACGCCCATATGGTTCGGCACGAAATCCAGAATCTGGCCGAGCCCATGCGCCTTGAAGGCCGCGACCATACGCGCATAGGCTTCCGCTGTGCCGAGTTCCGGATTGAGCTCCGTATGGCTGACGATGTCGTAGCCATGGGTGCTGCCCGGCCGCGCCCGCAGATAGGGCGAAGCATAGACATGGCTCACGCCGAGCGCCGCGAGATAGGGTGCGAGCGCCGCCGCGTCATCGAAGCCGAAACCTTCGTTGAACTGCAGCCGGTAGGTCGCGCGCGGAAGAGATGGATCGCGGTCAGGCGATGACATGATCGCTCCCATCTTTGTTCATGACCCAGATGACGTTCCAGGCGCCGAGGCCTTGGGTTGAAGACCGGCCTTCCGTCCAGATCCTATGTCCCAGCGGGAGTTCGACATCTGCAAGCGGCTCGGGTTTGAGATTGGCGCAAAGCGTCAATGTTGCGCCGTCGCCGAGAGGCCAAATGACACGAACGGCGGCCTCTCCCAAAATCTCATAGCATCCGCTTTTGGCGCCTTTGAGGCGCGGGATGATCTCGGCATGACGGACGCGCAAAAGCGCCTTATAAAAAGCGCGCCATTCGGCATCCGCGGGCTCCGCTGTCTCGTTCCATTGAAGCTTTGCCGAAAGAAATGTGTCGCGCGCGGTCGGATCTGGAATACGTTCGCGCTGTTCGGGATCGTGAAACTCCGGAAATTTCGCAAATTCGGCGCGGCGGCCTTCGCGTACCGCATCCGAGAGTTCGCCTGAAAAATCGCAGAAAAAGGGGAAGGGCTGCATGGCGCCCCAGTCCTCGCCCATGAAAAGCATCGGGATCTGCGGCAGGAGAAGATAGATCGCCGCTATCGCCCGCACGGCTTCATGCGGCGCTATGGCGATCAAACGCTCGCCAAAGGCGCGATTGCCGATCTGATCGTGGTTCTGGATGAAGGCGACGAAAGCCTGCGGCGGCAGATGGGCGGAAGGCGCGCCGCGCGGCGTACCGCGATAGGCCATCACCTCGCCTTGAAAGGCGAAGCCTTCGGCAAGCGCGCGGCCGAGCTTCGCAGTGTCGCCTTGATAATCCGCGTAATAGCCGGAGGTCTCGCCGGTCGCCGCCACATGCAGCGTATGGTGGGCGTCGTCGTTCCATTGCGCGGCATATTGAAGAATTTCGCCATGGGCGCCTCGTACGAGCCGCGCGGATTCATTCTCCTCGTTCTCGATCACGAGATGGACGTGACGGTCCTTGGTCGCCTCATGCAAGCGTGCAGCTATGGCGTCCAGAAGATGCTGTTGGCTCTCATCGCGGATCGCATGGACCGCGTCGAGCCGCAATCCATCGAGATGATATTCCGTGATCCAATAGAGCGCATTCTCGACGATGAACGCGCGGACGGTTTCCGAATCTTGTGCGTCATAATTGATCGCCGCGCCCCAAGGCGTATGCACATCTTTGAAAATGGGCGCATAGCAGGGCAAATAATTTCCGTCGGGCCCGAAGTGATTGTAAACCACGTCGAGAAAGACCATCAGGCCTTTGTCATGCGCGGCATCGACAAGGGCCTTGAGATCCTCCGGCCGGCCATAGCTCGAATCCGGCGCAAACAGCAGGACGCCGTCATAGCCCCAGTTCCGCGCGCCGGGAAAATCCGCGACGGGCATCAGCTCGATGGCGGTGATCCCAAGCTCCGCGAGCCGATCAAGCTTCTCGATCGCCGCGCGAAACGTCCCTTCCGGCGTAAAGACGCCGACATGCAGTTCGTAGAGAACCGTTTCCTCCCAGGGGCGGCCGCGCCAATCATCGTCCAGCCAGGCATAGGCGCCGGGATCGATGACCTCGCTCGGGCCATGCACGTCCTGCGGCTGGAAACGCGAGGCGGGGTCCGGCACATGGAGCCCATCCGGCAGGACGAATTGATAGAGGCTTCCGGCCCGCGCTTCAGCCACGGCAA
>JAATEW010000154.1 GCA_015655535.1 Hyphomicrobiales bacterium
GATCTCATCGCGCGCGGCAGCGCTTTGGAGGTGGACGGGCGACGCATGTTCGGCGTGGTGTCGGGCGGGGCCTTTTTCCCGATCGCGGCGGCGGATGAGCTTGAATGAGTTTTCTGCCGCCCTCGCCCTTCGAGACGCTTGCTCTTGCGATCTCGCTGTTGCGATAGATCGCCAGTGATGCAAGCTCCTCAGGGTGAGGCTACTGATACAGTCGCGCTATCCTAGCCCTCACCCTGAGGTGCGAGCGAAGCGAGCCTCGAAGGGCGAGGGCGATTGCATTTAGAACGATCCGCATTCAGCGGTGACTGCCGCGCGCAACGCGTCTTGAAGCCTGATGATCGCCGGGTGCTCGGCTGACGCAAAGGGTTGCCCATCGAGCGCGTTACAAGGCGCAAGCAGCCGCAAACTATTGGTCACGAAAATTGCGTCGGCCTTGAGCCATTCGGCAAGTGGCAGACTTTGTTCGACCGGTTCCAACCCGCAGGCTTTCGCCTGCGCCAAGACAAAAGCGCGGACCGTTCCGGCAAGCACGCCGGCGGACAATGGCGGTGTCATTAGCCTTGATTCAAACAGCGCGAAAACATTCCCCGTCGCGGCGCAGGCGACATGGCCCGCCATGTTCTCGAACAAGGCTTCGTCCGCGCCTTTCGTCTGCGCCTCTTTATTTGCAAGAATCGCGTCGAGATAGGAAAGCGTCTTAATACGCGAGGAGACCGATGTCTCGTTGCGGCGGATCGCAGTCGTTGCCAGCGCGAGGCTTGAGAAAATCAATTCGCCACGCCCTGGCGTTGCTGCGCCAAAAAGGACGGGCTTCGGATCGTCGGGAATGCGCAGGCCGCGCGCGCCACCGCCGCGCGTCAGCGTCAGACGCAAGGCGCCGTCGCTGATCGATCCTGCCAGCGCATCAAGCGCCTGCGCCGCCGCTTCGATCTTCAATGGAATGCCGAGCGCGGCGGCGCCAGCGGCAAAGCGCGCAAGATGCGCCTCACCCAGAAACACCTTGCCGTTGCGGGCAAGGGAGGTGTCGAACAGCCCGTCGGAGAGCGTTAGGCCGCGATCCGTCAGATCGAACGGTTGCAGCGGCTTTTCATGAAGGCTTCCGTCAAGCCAGAACACGAGTCGACTGTCTCGCCTCGGCGAGCCGCAGGAAATTGGCGAAAAGCCTGTGGCCGTGGTCGGTCAGGATCGACTCGGGGTGAAATTGCACGCCATAGGTCGGCGCGGTCTTATGCGAGAGCGCCATGATCTCGCCTTCCGCCGACACCGCATCGATGTCGAGCGCGGCCTTGAGCGCGGGTGTTTCTTCGACGATCAGCGAATGATAGCGTCCGACTTTGAGCGGGGCTTCGAGACCTTCGAAGAGATTGCGGCCATTATGCTCAATCGGCGTGGCTATGCCATGCAGCGGTCTCTTCGCCCGCGCGACGGGCGCGCCATACATGGCGCCGATACATTGATGGCCGAGACAGACGCCAAGAATCGGCATTTCGCCGTTGAGCGCGCGGACGGCTTCGAGCGAAATTCCGGCGTCGTGCGGCGTGCCAGGGCCTGGCGAGATGACGAGCGCTTCCGGGTCGAGTCGCCGGATGCCGGCGACATCGATCGCATCATTGCGTACGACCTTCACCTCGCGGCCCAGCTCCTCGAAATAGCGGGCGACGTTGAAGACGAAGGAATCGTAATTGTCGATGACGAGGATCGGTTGTGTCATTTCGTCTTGCTTTCCGAGAAAGCCGCGAAGAGGCGGTTCACCTTGGCGAAGGTCTCGTCATATTCGGCCTCGGGTTCCGATAGACGCGTGATGCCGCCGCCAGCCTGGATCTGAACCTCGCCGTCTTTCATGACGGCGGTGCGGATCGCGATGTTCAAATCCATGGCGCCATCGAAGCCGAGATAGCCGATCGCGCCGCAATAATAGCCGCGCGGAATCTGCTCGATCGCGGCGATGATCTGCATCGTGCGGCGCTTCGGCGCGCCGGTGATCGATCCGCCCGGAAAACAGGTCGCGATCAGATCGACGGCATCCTTACCGGGGCTGAGATGTCCGGTCACGACGGAAACCAGATGATGCACGCCCGCATAGGATTCAAGCCCGCACAAGATCGGCACTTGGACGGAGAAGGGTTCGCTTACGCGTGAGAGATCGTTGCGCAACAAATCGACGATCATGATGTTTTCGGCGCGATCCTTCTCGGACGCAAGAAGGGCCTCGCGGCGCAAAACATCTTCCGCCTCGTCCGGCGCGCGGGCGATCGTGCCTTTGATCGGGCGCGTCTCGATGTCGTCGCCGCGTTTGCGCAGCAAGAGTTCCGGCGAGGACGAGGCGATGATGATGTCGCCGCAGGTGAGGTAAGCCGCGAAAGGCGCCGGATTGGCGGCACGCAGCGCGGCATAAAAGGCGAAGGGTGAGAAGCCGTCCGGCAGTTTCGTCGTGAAGCGCTGCGAGATATTTGCCTGATAGATGTCGCCGTCGAGAATATGCGTGCGCACCTGTTCGACGGCCGCATGATAGGTGGCTTGCGTGAAATTCGAGGTCCAGCCGGAGATCGGCGGCAGGGCCCGGGCGGGTGCCGCCTCTTTTTCCAAAGCCGCCAGCATCTCGTCGAGCCGTTGCACGGCGCGGGCCTGGCGCTTCAAAAGATCGGTCTCGGGAAAGCCCGACGAGAAGATGAAGGCCCGCTGCTCCGCATGATCGAAGGCGAGCACCAGATCATAAAAGGCGAAATGAAGCGGATCGCGGCCTTCCGGATGCGGACGGTCGTGCAATTCCAGCCCGTCGAGCCGCCAGCCGAAATCATAAGGGATCGCGCCGATCGCGCCGCCGCGGAAGGGCGGCAGGCCATCAGCTGGTTCGAAAGCAAATTGCGTCAGCAGGCCGCGCAGAGCCTCGAGCGGCGGCTCGGAAAGCGGCG
Organism: Hyphomicrobiales bacterium; assembly: GCA_015655535.1. Taxonomy (GTDB): domain Bacteria; phylum Pseudomonadota; class Alphaproteobacteria; order Rhizobiales; family Beijerinckiaceae; genus Methyloferula. The sequence goes on from JAATEW010000154.1 coordinate 2,913, forward strand.
AACCGTTCCAGGTTGTCTGCCCCGCCACGGACGAAAAAGTACCAAAAGGCTCTATGCCTATATAGGAGTAACGGCCGAGCGACTCATGCGGCAGCGCGCTGTCTAAGAAGGCAAAGCCCGGCCGTCCGGCGAGGCGTTGCGCCGCGTCGAAAGGATCGCGCCAGGCGATTTCATGGCAAAGAACCGTGCCGCGCATGCCTTGGGCGGCCAGAAACTCCATGCCCATGCGTTTTGCCGTCCTTTGCAGGAATTGGTTGAAGATCAAACCCGAGGGCTTGAGAATCGGTCTATCCATGATCGGGCAGATCAAGGACATAGAGCATTCCGGCCCGAAGCAGCACCCCCCGCCATCCAACGGGAAAGGCGCCGGAAATCCGAGCCTTCTGAGATGAGATAAGATATGACATGGGTCTTCGCTACCTTGATCTTGAGGCTGCGACGCCGTGGCGTCGGGGAAACGGGAGTTTGAATTGTGCCTGAGCCGTCTGAAGGCGGGCTGGCCCATGGCCAAGACATGTTCGCCCCGGAGAAGGTTGTCGCGCTCGCCAGAGCGAAACTGAGCCTCGATCCGGTCGAAGACGGGCTCGACGAGCATGGCCTGCCGCGCCAAGGCGATCATCGGCTGCCGGCGCTCCATGTGCCACCGCTGCGGAGCGCGGGGTATCGGCCGGCCGCGGTCCTCATCGGGCTGGTCGCCCATGTGCCCGAGGTCAGCGTCATCCTGACGACACGGGCGAGCGCGCTCAAAGCGCACCCTGGGCAGATTGCCTTTCCCGGCGGCAAGATCGAGGCCGATGACGCCGATCCGGTCGCCGCGGCGTTGCGCGAGACGCAGGAGGAAATCGGCCTCGACGCAGGCTATATCGAGCCGATCGGCTATCTCGATCCCTATCTGACGGGCTCGGGTTTTCTCATTCAGCCCGTCGTCGCCAGGGTCGCGCCGGGCTTTAAGCTTCGGATCGATCCTCGGGAGGTGGAGGGTGCTTTCGAAGTGCCGCTGTCTTTTCTCATGAATGCGGATCATCATGAGCTTCGCACGCGGGAGGCCGAGGGCGTGTTCCGGCGCTTTTATGCGATGCCTTATGGCGAGCGCCTGATCTGGGGCGCTACGGCTGGAATCTTACGCAATTTATACGAGAGGCTTTATCTTTAGAGCATCGGAACCCAAAAGTTGGAACCGGTTTTGGGAAAAATCCGATGCGTCGAAAAGAGATGGAATAAGGAATTGATTCAAGTTGAACGCCCAGCGCTCCAGATGCTGCGAGATCTTTAAATGGCGAGAGTGATCCTCGAACCGGCGCTTCTCTTTCTCTCGCCATTCCTGGCCTATGCGGCCTATCTCTATCTGCGCAACCGCTATCCTTTCGCCGTCGATCATTGGACGCGCAGCGCCGTGTCCTCGCTGGCTTTGGCCGGACTTGCCATGGCTGTCGCCGGGCTTTTCGTGCTGGGCTTTTTCTCGGAGCGGCGCGGCGGCACCTATGTGCCGGCCCATATCGAAAATGGCCGGCTTGTCTCCGGACATACGGAATGATGGGCAGCATGGTTCCGGCGCCCGCCGCCGCACTGGCCCTGCTACGGGATCAAGCGCTAGCGCTGCTTCTCGATCTTCTGTGCGAAGGTGAGGGGCAGGCGCGTATCGTGGGCGGTGCTTTGCGCAATGCGCTTCTCGGGCATGTCGTGCATGAGGTGGATGTCGCGACGACTTTGCTGCCTGAGACCGTGATCGAACGGGCGAGCGGCGCCGGTTTGCGCAGTATTCCGACCGGCATTGCGCATGGCACGGTGACCGTGCTTGTCGAGGGCAAGCCCTTTGAAGTCACGACGCTGCGCGAGGATATAGAGACGGATGGGCGCCACGCGGTGGTGCGCTTCGGCGGCGATTTCGCGCTCGACGCCGCGCGCCGCGATTTTACCGTCAATGCGCTCTCGATGGATCGCGACGGCCGGCTTTACGATTATTCCGGCGGTCTCGACGATCTCGCGGCAAAGCGCATTCGCTTCATCGGCGATGCGCGCACCCGCATCGCTGAGGATTATCTGCGCATCCTGCGCTTTTTCCGCTTTTCGGCGGATTATGCCGAAGGCCCGCTCGATGCCGAAGGGCTTTCGGCTTCGATCAACGCGCGCGGCGGTCTCGCACATCTGTCGAAGGAACGCGTGCGGGCCGAGCTTTTGAAGCTGCTCATGGCGCGCCGCTCAGGCAGCGTCACGCAGGATATGTCGGAAGCCGGCGTGCTCGATCTGCTGCTGACTCTGGCACCCAATCCGGGGCGCCTTCAAAGGCTGATCGCGCTTGATAGTGGTGCGGACGTCATGCTGCGGCTCGCCGCGCTCTGCATTTATCTGCCGGAAGATGCCGACCGCCTGCGTGACACTCTGCGCCTGTCGAATGAGGAGCATCGGCGGCTTAGCGAAGCCGCGCGGGCGCTCCTCGCATTGCATGGAAGCGACGCGCCGCCGCCCGCGGGAGACTTGCGCATTCTTCTCTTCGAGCATGGGCGGCGGCCCGCACTCGATGCGCTTTTATTGGCGCGATCCGATGCAAGAGATCGCGGCGGCGCTTGGGCCGGAGCGGAAGCCTTTTTGCGCGACACGCCCGAGCCGCGCCTGCCCTTTTCAGGGGCCGATCTTCAAGCCCGCGGATTCGCCGAAGGCCGGGCACTCGGCGCGGCCTTGAAGGATCTCCAGGCGCGTTGGATCAAGGCGGGCTTTCCGCAGGATCCGCATAGCTTGGCGCAATTGCTGGATGACGTGGCCGGGCAAAAATAGCGGGCACCGCATAGCGAATCGCCCGGACGTTTCCATCCGAGCGATTTGAGATGTGCAATTCTTTTAGGCAGATACTAACAGCGCTGGATCAGCGCATGATGCCCGGCTGCTTCGGCGGCGCGTCGAGATAATTCGGCTCTATGCCTTCGATATCGACGTAAAGCACGCCATCCTCCACCTTTGAAGGATATTCGGCGAGGGAACAGGGCTTACCCTTGACGCATTTGCCGGTCGCGCCGTCGAACTGCCAATCATGGTGATGGCATTCGAGAATCTTGCCGTCGAAACGGGCATCGGCGAGCGGCTCCTTGGCGTGCGGGCACATGCCCTGGAACAGCTTGGGCTGTCCCCCTTCCGGCCAAATCACAAGCATGAGCGTGCGCTTGACGACCGCGACGTCATATTTTCCTTCGATCAGCTCGGACATATCGGCGGCTTTTTCGAACATGGGGTGTAAACTCCTGTAGATTCCTCGGTAAGAAGCAAACTTCGCACCATAAAAGGCGGCCCCCAGCCCGCGCAGCGGGGCTGGTTTGCATATCAGTTTGGATTTCTTACAATCTTGGGCCTCTATGTCGGTCTTGGGAGGCCCGGTCAAGAGTTTCATGTGCGGTGCAGCAGGCTTTTCGGCTAAAGCTTGACTGACGGAAATCGGACAGTCGGAGGTGCGTTGTGGCCCCGGAACGTCAAAAACCCGCGGATATCGCCCGCAGGCTTGCCCAGCGCAGCGCAAAAAGCCGCAGCGGTGATAGCTGGCGGCGGGAAACCTATACTTTGCCGCGCGGCGAGGCCCGCGACAAAGCCCGCGAATGGTTCGTGAAGTTTCCGAAAGCGGCCTACATGACCGAAATCGAATTCTGGCGGGAATTGTCCGACGGCCGGATCGAATTCACGATCCGGCGGCTGCCGAGCGCGGATTAGGACGGTTTGCTGCCAAGAACGCAATGTGCCCCAGATCACAGGCAGGGATGCGCTTTCCCGGCATGATCAGGCACGATCGTTCATCGGGAGCACGGCGATGCGTTTCTTCAAGCGGGACAATCAGGCTGTGAAGCAGGAAGAGAAATCATTCCAGGACGACAAGTCCTGCGTTCTTTCGGACGCTGAATTGGCTGAGGTGTCGGGAGGCGACAAGAAAACTCCGCCGCCCCCGCCCCCACAGACGACGGAGGCGATCTCGATCCCATACAACAAAATTCATTTTAGCTACTGATGCGTCATGGCCGGACCGTCTTTCAACGGACCGGCCAAACGCGTTATCGGAAATCCAGCGTATTAGTTTCCGAACAGGGACGTGTGCTTTTTGCACACGCCGGTCTGGTCGCTCGGATAGGCGGCGACATCCGACGAGGCGCAGCCGAAGAAGCTGATGAGCCCAGGCTGCGCAGCCAAGCCGAGATAGTCGAGGTCGAAAATCTCTTCAATCGTTTTCAGCAGCGAATAATGATTGAAGGGCGTATTGGCGACGGTGCTGGGTTTGATGAAGGGCGAGAGCAAGACGGCGCCCGTCTGGTCGCCGCCGAAGCTTTGTTCGGTCAGCGTGTAGGGACCGGCCTTGGAGCTTTGCGGGAAGGGGCTCTCATTGACGCCCTTCTGTTCGTTGCAGCAAGCATTGCCTGTGAATGTGACCACCGGATTGCCCGAGGCATCGATCGCCAGAGTGGCGCTGCTCTCGTCGAAATTGATCACGATGAGCCCATCCTTCTTATAGGCGGGAGAGGCTATGATGATCGGTACCCATTTCTGCAAGAACTGATCGGCGGAGACAAGCCCGCCGGGAGCGCCTGTCACGCAAGGCGCATCATGTCCGTCGTCGCAGAGATTGGGCGTGATGAACACGAGGTTGGGCGTCGTCGACTCAAACCGCAGGTCCTGCTGCAAACGGTTGAGATTGACGACATTCGACTGGCAATCGACGGAATCGATGATGGAGTGGAAATAGGCGAAAGGATTGTGCCGCGTGGCATATTGGTCGCCTTGCGGATAGGCCGCCGAGGGCTTCTCCGCCGCCTGCGTGAGATCCGCCGTATTGAGCATGGGATGGCCGCAGGTCGCGGACTCGCGGCTCGGATCATTGCCCATATCGCCCATATAGCCGCGCCAGGTTTTCCGTGCGGCCTTCAACTGATCCGCCACGGTCTTGATCGAAGCGGGATAAACGCAACCGCTGCCAACGGCCTGCCCATAGGGGGCCATGCCGGTCAGTATGAAATCCGAATAGGTCTGGCAGTCGTTGCGAGTGTTTGCGTTCGGGCTCTGGCCGCTGACCATGGCGATATAATTATCGAGGCTCGCATGTCCGACGCCATAATATTGGGTCAGGAGAGCGCCTTGCGCGGTCAGGGTTTTGGACAGGTAGGGCGCTTTTGAATTCGCAGCGAATGTAACGTCATAATCTTCGTTTTCGAGGACGATGAAGAAGACGTGCTTGATCTTGCTGCTGTCAAACAGCGGGCTGTTCCACAATTCACTTGTGAAA
>JAATEW010000292.1 GCA_015655535.1 Hyphomicrobiales bacterium
ACTTTCGGAATCAGGATCATGTCGAGGCGCGGGCAGGCTTCGACGATATCGACCACGTCGCGATACATATAATGCGTGTCGAGACCATTGATGCGGATCATCATGGTCTTGGTGCCCCAGTCGACCTCGTTGAGGCCCTGAATGATATTTTTCCGGGCCTGTTCCTTGTCGTCCGGCGCCACCGCGTCTTCGACGTCGAGGAAGATGACGTCGGCCTTGGACTTCGCCGCCTTCTCAAAAAGCGCCGTATTCGAGCCCGGAACGGCGAGTTCGGAGCGATGCAGGCGCGGCCTGGCCTGCGCGATCAGGGTAAAGCTCATGATGTATCCTTTGGCGGAGGCGGGGGAGCGATTAGAATATCTGATTTTGAAATTAAGATGCGCATCGTGGTGTGCGAGCCTTCTCCCCGGGGGAGAAGGTGCCGAGCGAATGCGAGGCGGATGAGGGGTTACAATCTTTTTAGTAAGATCGTAAACCCTCACCCGGTTTGCCATAGCCCGTTGCTTGCGAAGGGCGTCGCTGCGCAACGCCCTTTTGGCAAACCACCCTCTCCCATTGGGAGAGGGTTGCTCACGGCGTTACGCCGACATACGCTGGGGCTTTGCCGCTTCGAGCACGCTTGCCATGGTGGTACCGAATTCGCCGGGGCTTGGCGCGACGGTCAGACCAAAGGAGCGCATGATCTCGGTCTTTTCCGCGGCGCTGTCGCCAACGGCCGAAATGATCGCGCCGGCATGGCCCATGCGGCGGCCCTTCGGCGCCGTAAGGCCCGCGACGAAGCCGACGACGGGCTTCGTCATGTTCTTTTGAATCCATTCCGCGGCTTCGGCTTCCTGCGCGCCGCCGATCTCGCCGATCATGAGCACGGCGACCGTCTCCGGGTCCTGCTCGAACAGCACGAGATGATCGGCGAAGGAGCTGCCGTTGATCGGATCGCCGCCGATGCCGACGCTGGTCGTGATGCCGATGCCGAGCGCCTTCATCTGCGAGGCCGCTTCATAGCCGAGCGTGCCGGAGCGCGAGATGATGCCGACATTGCCGCGCATATAGATGTTGCTCGGCATGATGCCGAGCATCGACTTGCCAGGGCTGATGATGCCGGCGCAATTCGGCCCGACCAGCATAGTGCGCCGCTCTTTGGGATAGCGCATCAGATAGCGTTTCACGCGCATCATGTCCTGCGCCGGAATGCCGTCGGTGATCGAGCAGACGAGCCTGATGCCCGCGTCGGCCGCCTCCATGATGGCGTCGGCCGCGAAAGCCGGCGCGACGAAGGTGATCGAGGCTTCGGCGCCCGTAGCCCTCACCGCGTCCTTCACCGTGTTGAAAACTGGAAGGCCGAGATGCGTGGTGCCGCCTTTGCCGGGCGTCACGCCGCCGACGACCTTCGAGCCGCACTCGATCATTTCCTTGGCGTGGAACGTGCCTTTTTCACCCGTGATGCCTTGTACGATAATGGGTGTTTTTTCGTCGATGAGAATGCTCATGCCGTCTCCCCGTCCCTCTCCGGATTAATGTGTTGTCGTGAGTTTATGGACATTGCCGCAGGCGGCGACGGCCTTTTCGGCGGCTTCGGTCAATGTGTCGGCGGAAATGATCGCAATGCCGCTTTCGGCGATGATCTTGCGGCCGGCTTCGACATTGGTTCCGGCGAGCCGTACAATCAGCGGCACGTTGATATTGGTTTCCTTGCAGGCCTTGACGACACCCTCCGCGACCCAATCGCAGCGGTTGATGCCGGCAAAAATATTGACCAGCACGCTCTTCACATTCGGGTCGGAGAGAACGAGCCGGAAGGCGGTCGCAACGCGCTCGGGCGAGGCGCCGCCGCCGACATCGAGGAAGTTCGCGGGCTGGCCGCCGGCATGTTTGATCATGTCCATCGTTGCCATGGCGAGACCGGCGCCATTGACGATGCAGCCGATCTCCCCTTCGAGCCCGATATAGTTCAGATTATGCTCGGCGGCCTGCGCCTCGCGCGGATCGGATTGCGCCGGATCGAACATGGCGGAGACCAGGGGACGGCGGAACAGCGCGTTGTCGTCGAAGGACATTTTCGCGTCGAGCGCGATGACGCGATCGTCTTTCGTGACGACGAGCGGATTGATCTCGAGCATGGTCGCGTCGCAATCGCGGAAGGCGCGATAGGCGCCGAGAATGGTCGCGACCGCGCGCGCCACCTGCTTGATATTCAAGCCGAGTTCGAAGGCGATTTCGCGCGCCTGAAAGGCCTGAAGGCCGACCGCTGGCTCGACGAGAATCTGCGTGATCGCATTGGGGTCGGACGCCACGATCTCTTCGATTTCCATCCCGCCATGTTTCGAGGCGATCACGCGCACGCGCTCGGCCTTACGGTCGAGGACGAAACCCAGATAAAGCTCGGTCTCGAAAGGATCGGCGACTTCGACATAGATGCGCTGAACAGGCTTGCCTTCAGGGCCCGTCTGCACGGTGACGAGGCGCTTGTTGAGCATTTCCTCGGCCGCGCGGCGCACTTCATTATAGGTTTTGCAGAGCTTCACGCCGCCCGCCTTGCCGCGTCCGCCCGCGTGAATCTGGGCCTTCACCGCCCAATGCCAGCCGCCAAGCTGGGTTGCCACATAGACCGCTTGATCGGCGGAGGAGGCCATGAACCCAGGTTGAATGGCCACACCGAATTTGTGCAACAATTCCTTCGCCTGATATTCGTGAATGTCCATTCGTCACTCCCTGTGGCCCGGCCCTGATGCAAGTTGGCCGGTGTGTTATCGGGCGTTCTTACGCGCGGTCGTAGGTGCCGCGTTGATGAATAAAGGCGCTCATTCAACCTTATTGGATCATTTATGCGAACACGATTGGAAAAATGCAGTGTGGCCGATTTCGTTGCCATAATTGCAATAGCGGTCAATCGCTTTGATGTCGCATGCCGCCAAGCTTGGGATGCTGCACACCAGTGTCATCAAAGTTGAGGGTTTCGAAATCTCAGGCAAAAGCGAAGGAGCGGCACGCGAAAAGGCGCGTTCTGCCGAGGGAAAGAGCCGTGTTCCGGAAAGCCGATCTTTTCTGCCTCTGGCGAAAGACCGAGGTGCGGATTCCCTTCGCAACTGCGAGAAGAACAAATTTTCTTAAAGCGATGCGAAATATTTTTGTGAAGGCCACGGTACGCGAGGCACGGTGAAAGCCGGTGGAGAAAAGCCTCTCATGGACCGATGGTGCTATGCAGGATCCCGGATCAGGTCTTGCGATGAGCGCGTTCATCACTTCGTTCTAGTGCAAGATGGCTGAGTCAAAACCCGGATGTCCGCTTCAGCCTGCGAGGACTGTGACTTCAAAGCGAAACCTCTCAACCACGTCATGGCCGTGCTTGACCCACGGCTGCCCGGTTTAGAAATCGGGCAGCTATTTTGTTGCCCGTTGCTCAATCCAGAGACTGCCATTCATCTCTTGGCGGCTAGCATGGCGAGCGGAGCGCTTTAGTCAATGATGGCCCTTCGAGCCGCCGCCGAAGGCGGTCGCACGCAGATCAGTTTACGCAGTCTGCGTAAACTTGATTGCGTGCGATCATTGACGAAAGCGCATCTGCCTCGCCGAGAATCGCCGCCATCGGATGAATGGTGAAACCTGAGATGCCCGGCCGGATGGTTAGAGTCTAGCTCGGAAGGAATCACCAAAAACGTTCATCGTTGCATGGCATGCAGCACGTTGCGACGTTTGAACCGGACAGCCGTGTGCTTGTCACGGCCATGACGTTGACAGTCTTATGCCAATAGCCCGCAGGATTGCACATCAGTCCGCTCCGCGCTTATGGCGCCGGGTTGGAATGGATCTGATGGATCGCATCGATCTTTTCTTCGAGCTCGGGCGTGATCGTCACGTCGAGCGAATCGAGATCGGTCTTCAACTGCTCGAGCGTCGTCGCGCCGATGATGTTCGATGTGACGAAGGGCCGTGAGGTGACAAAGGCCAAAGCCATTTGCGCGGGATTGAGCCCGGCCTCCTTGGCCAGCGCGATATATTTGTCGATAGCGTCGGTGACGCCTGGCTTTTCGTAACGCTGGCCGCGATTGAACAACACCGAGCGCGATCCCGGCGGCCTTGCACCGCCCTGGTATTTGCCGGTCAGATAGCCTTGCGCCAAAGGCGAATAGGGAAGCAGCCCCACCTTCTCGCGCACAGCGATTTCGGCGAGGCCGATTTCGAAGGTGCGGTTCAAAAGATTATAGGCATTCTGGATCGAGACCACGCGCGGGCCGTGCCCTTTGGCCCAGGCCTGGATGAAGCGGCTCGTTCCCCACGCCGTTTCGTTCGACAGGCCGATATGGCGGATCTTCCCCTGCTTCACAAAATCATTGAGAATGCCGAGCGTTTCCTCGATCGGGTTTTCGCGGGTCGGTGCCGGCGGCGCGGCGCGATAGATCGTGCCGCTATCGCTGAAGAGCGGCAGCGGCCGGTCCGGCCAATGCAATTGATAGAGATCGATATAATCCGTTTGCAGGCGCTTCAGCGAACCTTCAAGAGCGAAGGTGATCTGCTGCCGGTTGAGTTCGGTATGGCGCGCATGCGGCCGGATATAGGGATTGGTGCTGCGGCCGGAGACTTTGGTCGCGAGGATCACCTTGTCCCGATTGCCGCGCGCTTTGAACCAGGAGCCGATGATCTTTTCGGTCGAACCTTGCGTCTCGGGCTTCGGCGGGACGGAATACATTTCGGCCGTATCGACGAAATTGATGCCGCGCTCGAGCGCCATGTCGAGCTGGGCATGGCCGTCGGCCTCGGTATTCTGCTGGCCCCAGGTCATGGTGCCGAGGCAGATCGACGAGACGGAAAGGTCGGTTTGACCGAGGGGGCGATATTCGAGCATCACGAACTCCGGAAGGTATTTGCTGGACGGCGGGGATCAAACTATCAAAGGATGCAAGATGTTAGCCATGATTGCCGCAGAAATCATCATCGCATTTGGCTAAGCCGGTTTGATGGCTTGGCAGCAGGAAGGTATCCGGTGAGGACGAAATCCCCCTCGAAGAAGACGAAATCCCCGGCGAAGAATATAGCTCCGGCGCCGCCGGCCGGCGCGTCGCAGCAAGGCGTCGGCGGGCGGGTGCGGTTTCTCCGCCAACGCCGCTCCATGACACTGGAAGAGCTGGCCGCCTCCTGCGGTCTGACCAAGAGCTTCCTGTCGAAAATCGAACGCGGTCTCTCAGTCCCCTCGATCTCGACAGCTATGAAGCTCGCTGCGAGTTTCGACATGTCCGTCGGCCAACTCCTCGGCGAGAGCGAATATGACGATTCCATCTCCGTGGTGCGGCGTAAAGACCGACGTTCTTTCATGCGCGATGGCAGCGCGCATGGCTATAACTATGAGGCAATCGCAGGCGGCAAGCGCTTCAAATCGATGGAGCCCTATATCATGCGGCCGCCATTCGACTTTCAGGATGACAGGCTCTTCGAACACACCGGACAGGAGCTCATGTTTGTCCTCGCAGGGCGGCTACAGGTCCATTTCAGTGCCCGCGTGATCGACCTGCGGGCCGGCGATGCCGTTTATTTTGACGCCCAGGTGCCGCACCGTTCACGCTCTCTCGGAACCAGGCTCGCCGAAGTGCTGGTGGTTTTGACGCGATAGATCACGATGATTTTGGATGGAAACATCCAAAATCATAAAACGCGATCGATTTCATAAGTGCAGAGCGGGATGAAAAAGTGTCATCGTGATCTGCGCCGTTACGGAGGCATTGTGCCGGGAAAGGCGCCAGAAGTTGCCTAAAATTTCCTAAATGACACAGAGTGTCATTTCGAATAGATTCCCGCCATCAAGCGACTGGCACGAGGCCGACCAACATGCACGTCATCCGGGATAAAGAAGCCTACCATCAGCAGACGGCCGAGCGCATGGACCGGCATCTTAATGTCCCGGCCTGGACCACACGTCAGAAGCTCGCGATGACCTGCCGTATCCTGGCCGCCGAGGGGCACGACTCTGGCCTCGCCGGCCAGGCGACCGCGCGCGGCGACAGGCCTGGCACTTATTACATGCTGCGCTTTGGCCTCGGCTTCGACGAAATCACCGCGAACAATCTGCTGCTCGTGGATGATGATCTCAACGTGCTCGAAGGCGAGGGCATGCCCAATCCGTCGAACCGCTTCCATCTGTGGATCTATCGCCACCGGCCGCGGGTCAACGCCATATTGCATACGCACCCGCCGCATGTTTCGGCGCTGTCGATGATCGGCGTGCCGCTCGCCGTCTCGCATATGGATACGAGCTTGTTCTACGACGACTGCGCGTGGCTGCGCGAATGGCCGGGCACGCCGATCGGCGACGAGGAAGGACGCATCATCTCTGAAGCGATCGGCGACAAGCGCGCGATCCTGCTCGCGCATCATGGCCAGCTGGCAGCCTGCGCAGGCATCGAGGAAGCGGCGGTGCTTGCGATGTTCATGGAGCGCGCCGCGAAATTGCAGCTTCTTGCTATGGGGGCCGGCACGATTCTGCCGATCGATCCGGCGCTGGCACAAGAGGCGCATGATTACAGGCTGAAGCCGCGCGCGATCGAAGCGACGTTTCACTATTATGCCCGCCGCATTCTGCGGACGGATCAGAGCGCTTTGACCTGAGCTCCCACGGTTATTGGTAACCGTCGTTTCTCAACTGAACGGGAATGCTATGAATCTCCTTGCTGGAACAGCGGAAGCGCCCGCTGACGTAAAAAGTCCCGAACGGCGAACTACGTTGACGGGCAGGGTGGTTCTGGCGAGCGCTTTTGGCACAATTGTCGAATGGTATGATTTTTTCGTCTATGGGACCGCTGCCGCGCTTGTCTTCGGGAAACTGTTTTTTCCCGCCTCCGATCCGGTCGTCAGCACGCTCGCGGCTCTAAGCGTCTATGCGGCCGGCTATCTGGCGCGGCCGCTCGGCGGCATCGTTTTCGGCCATTTCGGCGATCGGCTTGGGCGCCGCTCGATGCTCGTTCTATCGTTGATGCTGATGGGCGTCGGCACATGCCTCGTCGGTGTCCTTCCGACCTATCGGCAGGCCGGTTTCATCGCGCCTGTCCTGCTGATCCTGTTGCGGCTTATCCAAGCGGTCGGATTGGGCGGCGAATGGGGAGGCGCGGTGCTCATGGTCGCCGAAACGGCGCCGGCGCATCGCCGCGGATTCTTTGGAAGTCTGGTCCAGCTTGGAAATCCGGTGGGCAGGCTCGTCGCAACTGGCGTTTTTGCCTTGGCGACCCGGCTGCCGCCGGACGATTTCTTGAATTGGGGTTGGCGCATCCCGTTTCTGGCCAGCTCGGTTCTGATCGTGGTCGGCCTCGCCATTCGTTACGGTCTCCACGAGACGCCCGCTTTCGAATCCGTGCGCAAGGCGAAGCGTCTTGCGCGCCTGCCCGTGCTCGAAGTGCTTTCGGTGCATTGGCGTGAGACATTGATTGCGATCGGCCTGAAGATCACGGAAGTCGCATGGGTCGGTATCCTGACTATTTTCGCCGTGTCTTATCTGACCAAACAATTGGGCATGAACCAGCAGTTCACGCTGGATGCCATTACGCTTGGAACGCTCGTCGAACTCTTCACCATGCCCTTCGCCGGCTGGCTGTCCGACAAGATCGGACGGCGCGCGATCTATATGGCCGGCACCATCTTCGGCATCTTGTTTGCGTTCCCGCTTTTTTGGCTTCTCGAGACTCGCGATCCGACCATCGTGCTCATCACCATTGTGATCGGCGTGAGCCTTTGTCAGGGCATTGTTTTTTCGCTGCACGCGAGCTTCATGCCCGAGTTGTTCGGCACGCATGTTCGCTACAGCGGCATTTCGCTCGGCTTTCAAATTGGCGCTGCCATCGGCGGCGGTCTGACGCCGGTTATCGCCGCGGCGGTCGTGGGCTGGAGCGGCGGAAAGACTTGGCCCATCTCGCTGTTTCTCGTCGCTCTCGGCGTGCTGACGCTCTTTGCCGTGTCTCAGACCAAAGAACGACGAGAGTTGTAGAGATTTAGGTTGGAGCGGCCGTTTGCACGCGCTTAGGTCATGAACTCTAAAGCGGGGCAGTTAACCCTCTCCCTCTGGGAGAAGGAAACGCGCCCAACCTTTGAGGATCAGATCACCTCGCTTTATGAGTCCACGCTTTAGCGCCGGGTCAGATGAAGGATCGTCGCCTCATGGGTGATTTCGGCGTCGGCGACGGTTTCCGACAGATCCTCGACGGCTTCCATGGCGGCGCGGCGCAGGTGCTTGATCTCCGACTCGCCCAGAGCGGGCTTCACCTTGAGCGCTTCGACGAGGGCGGAACATTTATGCACGACAGTGTCGATCGCTATGCTCTGCTTGGTGGTCAGCGCCATATAGCGGCGGAAGGTTTCGGCGCAATGGCGGGCCGAGACGATCAAATAGGTATGATCGTCGAGCGACACTTTCTTGATGTCCGACTTCAAGCTCGAAAGATATTCGGCAATCGCCTTAGGCACCGCCATCGGGCTGTCCTCTTAAAAACCGCAGGTATGCACCGTTGAGGCGGATGGAAAGCATGCGGGCAGGCCATGATTGACAGAATGAAGAAACCTTGAGGCTTTTTCAATAAGCTTGGAGCGGAAATCGCCTGCGACACAGCTTTGTGATAAAAACCCTTTTTATTCGAAAGGGTTAGCCAATTTAAGGGTAAATCCGGCGCGGCGATGGAAACCATTCTAAAACCGGTGCAATTGGCTTAAATCATCTTTGCGGAAAAGCTTGAGGCAATGCGATGCGGGTGACCCATGGCCGATGAAACGAAGCGCGCGGCCATCGTCGGCGTGGTGACCGCCTCCGACCGCGCCAGCATCGGCGTCTATGAGGACGAGAGCGGCCCGGCGATCGTGGCCTATCTGACCAAGCTCCTGACGACGCCTTTTACCACCGTGCGGCGGATCATTCCGGACGGGTTCGAATCCGTCCGCGACTGCCTGATCAATCTCGCCGACAAAGAGCATTGCGATCTGATCCTGACGACCGGCGGCACCGGGCCCTCGCCACGCGACCTGACGCCGGAAGCGACCGAGGCCGCCGCGCCGCGCGTGCTGCCGGGCTTCGGCGAGCTGATGCGGCAGGAAAGCTTGAAACAAGTGCCGACCGCGATCCTGTCGCGGCAGATCGCGGCGCATCGCGGGCCTTGCCTCATCATCAATCTGCCGGGCAAGCCCGCGTCGATCGAGGTTTGCCTCAATGCGGTTTTTCCGGCGGTGCCTTATTGTCTCGACCTGATCGGCGCGGCCTATATAGAGACCGATCCGCAGGTTCTCAAAGCCTTCCGGCCCAAGAAGTGAGGCGCGCCTAGATGGCCCCACGCGTGTCCACGGCAAAAGCGCAGACCCTTTCGAGCCGCCTGCGCGAGCTGACGGCGGAATATCGGCCGCTCGTCGATATTCCCGACGAATTCATGGGACCGGGCGGTACGCCGCGTCCGCATTGGCTGCGCTTTTTCGAGGCTTTGTTCGAACATGGGCCGGAGGAGATCGAGCGCCGCTTCGGCACCGCCGACCGGCATATAAGGGAAGCGGGCGTCTCCTATCGCGCCTATGGCGACTTGAGCGAGCGCACTTGGCCCTTGAGCCATCTGCCGCTTCTGATCGAAGCGCGCGAATGGCAGGAAATCGCCGAAGGCATAGAGCAGCGCGCCGGACTTCTCGAAGCGATCGCCGCCGATATTTACGGGCCGGGGCGCCTCATCGCCGATGGCGATCTTCCGGCCGCCGCCGTCACCGGCAGTCCGGAATTTCTGCATTCGCTCTGTCATGTCCGGCCGCCCGGCGGCAAATATCTGCATCTTTACGCCGCCGATCTCGGCCGCGGTCCCGATGGGCGCTGGTGGGTTCTGGGTGACCGTACGCAGGCGCCTTCGGGCACGGGCTATGCGCTTGCCAACCGCCTCGTGCTCTCCCGCGCCTTTCCGGCGCTTTACGGCGACATGAATGTCGAGCGCCTGGCGCCCTTCTTTCAAGGCTTCCGTTCGGGCCTCGCAGGGTTGGCGCAGCGTAGCGACGCGCGTATCTGCCTTCTGACCCCGGGGCCCTTCAACGAGACCTATTTCGAACAGGCCTATCTCGCGCGCTATCTCGGCTTTCTGCTGGTCGAGGGCGCCGATCTCACCATGCGCGAGAATCAGGTTCATGTGCGCACCATCGCAGGCTTGAAACGCGCCGATGTGATCTGGCGGCGGATCGATTCGGATTATGCCGATCCGCTCGAACTCAACGCCCATTCGCGCCTCGGCGTGCCAGGCCTGATCGAGGCGGTGCGGGCAGGCGGCGTGGTGCTCGCCAATGCGCTCGGCACCGGCGTTCTCGAAACGCCCGCCTTGATGAGCTTCATGCCGCGGCTCTGCCAGCGCGTGCTGGGCGAGGCGCTGCTCTTGCCGAATATCGCCACATGGTGGTGCGGCCAGCCGGCCGAGCGTCGGGACGTCATCGCTCATATGGACGAGATGGCGATCGCAGGCGCTTTTGGTAATCCGGTGCTCGATTTTCCGGCCAATCAATCGCTCGTCGGCGCTGCGCTGACGCCGGAACAAAAGCAAAGGCTCGTCGGCGAGATCGAAACGCGCGGCGTCGATTTCGTCGGCCAGGAGGTAGTCAATCTCTCGACGACGCCGATGTGGATCGACGGCCATCTGATCCCGCGTCCCTTCGTGCTGCGCGTCTATGCGACGCAAACGGCGGATGGCTGGAAGGTTATGCCGGGCGGCTTCTGCCGCATTTCCGATCGCGCCGATGCGCGCGCGGTCTCGATGGGCGCGGGCGTCAAATCGGCGGATGTCTGGGTTCTGTCGGAAAAGCCGGTCGAGATGGTGTCGCTTCTGCCGACCGACGAGACGGTGCGCATCCGCCGCATCATGGGCGTTCTGCCAAGTCGCGCGGCCGACAATCTCTTCTGGCTCGGCCGCTATCTCGAACGCGCCGAAGCGACCTTGCGGCTCATCCGCTCGCTCGCCGGGCGCCTGACCGAAGCCGATCCGCGCATAGCCGATGCCGGCCTCACGGCGAGCCGCCTCGCCGGGCTTTTTGTGGCCTGGGGCGCCGCGCCGCCGAACACGGGTGTCGATACGGTCGCGCTCGCCGCGACCGCGCTCCATGGCGACGATCAATATGGATCCGTGCTGTCGCTCATCCGCGATGCGCGCCGCGCGGCCTCGTTCATCCGCGAGCGTCTGTCGCCCGACACATGGCGGCTCATCAATCAGCTCGACGCGCTGCTGGCGCAGGACGATGGCGTGGCTCTGACCGAGACCGAGATTTTCGAGCGCGCCGATGTGGCTCTGCGCAGGCTCGCGGCGATCGCGGGTCTCGGCCAGGAAAATATGAACCGCGGCGCGGGCTGGCATTTCTTCGATGCCGGGCGCCGCATCGAGCGCGCCGTCGATACCTGCCGCTTCGCCCGCTATTTCACGAGCCGCGAAGCGCCGGCCGACGATCTCGACGCGCTGCTCGATCTCATCGATTCGCAGATCACCTATCGCTCGCGCTATCTGATGGGCGTCGCGGTCGCGACGGTGCGCGACATGGTGGTGCTCGATCCGTTCAATCCGCGCTCGGTTGCCTTCCAGGTCGAGCGTCTGGTCGAACATTTGGAAAAGCTGCCGGTGTTGAACGAAGACGGCATGCTGGAGACGCCGCGCCGCCTCGTGCTGGCGCTTGCAACCGAGATCGCGACATCGGTCGCGGCGCAGCTCGACAATGACCGTATTTTAGCGTTTGAGCAGAATCTGCTCGGCCTCGCGGATGCGATCGCGCAGCGTTATTTCCTGCAGGGGCCGCATATTGCCCGCGCGGACAAATCGAGCG
>JAATEW010000359.1 GCA_015655535.1 Hyphomicrobiales bacterium
ATCGGTCAGCGTGCCCTCGAGCCCATAGCCGACTTCGATGCGGGTGCGATGTTCTTTCGGCGCAACCAGCAGAAGTACGCCATTGTTCTTGGTTTTTTCGCCGAGCTTCCACTCCCGGAACAAAGCATTGGCATAGGGCTCGATCTCCTGTCCATCGAGCGAACTCACCGTTGCGACGACGAGCTGGACGCCGGATTTTTCTTCAAGATCCTTGAGCTTGGTTTCAAGCGCGGTGCGGGTTTGCTGCGGGATGACATTGGCCTGATCGACGATGCGTCCCGTGAGCGCCGGAAAGTTTTGCGCCAGGCTCAAGCCGCCAAACGCAACAAGCGCCAGCATCGCGAGGATAAGCCAGCGCAGCGGCGCATGCGGAACCATTGCGACCGGTGGTCGCCGCGCCGCCGCCGGCTGCGGGATCAGGATCATTGGCCCTCTAGAACGTTGGGGCTTCGAACAGAGTCATGCTTCCGCTCTCTCTTTTTGTCCGAGCATCGGATTATTCCAAAACCGGTTCCCACTTTTGGGTCGGATGCTCTAGAACTTCACTTGAGGCGGCGTCTGCGCGGCGTCATTGGCGGTAAATTCCGCCATAGGCTTATTGCCGCGAAACACGGTCGAAGCCCAGAGAATGCCGGGGAAGGTCTTAAGCTCCGTATTATAGACCCGCACCGCCTCGATATAATCGCGGCGCGCGACGGCGATCCGATTTTCGGTGCCTTCGAGCTGCGATTGCAGAGCCAAGAAATTCTGGTTCGACTTCAGATCGGGATAATTTTCGCTGACGGCCAGAAGCCGGCCGAGCGCGCCCGACAATTGCGCCTGGGCATCCTGGAACTGCTTGATCTTGTCCGGATCGGTAAATTGCGAGGCGTCGATATTGACGGAGGTTGCCTTCGCGCGGGCTTCGACGACAGCCGTCAATACATCCTTTTCCTGCTTGGCATAGCCTTGCACGGTGGAGACGAGATTGGGGATGAGATCAGCCCGGCGCTGATACTGGTTTTGAACGTCGGACCATTTGGCCTTGGCCTGCTCCTCAAGCGTCGGGATCGTATTATAGCCGCAAGCCGAAACGGGCAGGCTGACGAGAACCACCGCGAAGAGCGAACGCAGTCGGGAAAAGGTCAAGCTCATGTATCAGTCCTTTTGAGTTCGGATCGGCCGCGCTTGGGCCTGAAGATTTAATTTTGAAGAACGATTTCGTGGGTTCTTTCGACAAGATCGGCGCGACGTCTCATGGTCAAGGTAAAACGTCTCGCAGGAGGAGGAAAGAGCGGTTTCTTCGAGGATACAGGGTCTGGATGATAGGCCCATGTCGCATCGCGATCGCCGTTGAGCCTGCTCAAATGCGGCCCTTCCAAAAGTGGTACCAATGATATCACAAGCTCATGATCTCACCCCGAATTGAAGTGCGTGCCGCACGCTTATCACTACCTATGTGTCTCCGATGAACCTGGGCATCCCTTGGCACCTAACATGAAACCTTCGCTTCGACATGTGATTCCACCGGGCGTTTTCGCGGCTGCGTTGGCGGCGGGCACGCTTGCGCTTTATGCCGAGCCGCAAACCGATGCGAGTCCGAAGGGAGTCGTCGAACTCTTCACCAGCCAGGGCTGTTCGTCCTGCCCGCCGGCGGACCGGCTGGTCGGCGCCATGGCCCGCAATCCTGGCCTGATCGCCGTGTCCTTTCCGGTCGATTATTGGGATTATATCGGCTGGAAGGATACTTTGGCTTCGCCGCATTTCACCGCGCGGCAGAAGGCCTATGCGTCGGTTCGCGGCGACGGCCATGTCTATACGCCGCAAATCGTCGTCGATGGCCGTTCCGCTGTCGTCGGCAGCGACGAGGATGGCGTCAAGGAATCGATCGACGCCAACAAAGGCAGCGGCGGCGCGCTCACCGTGCCGATCCGGTTGAAAGATGCCGCGGGCATTTTGCATATCGAACTGGGCGCCGGCACGGGCGATCTGGCGCGGGCTTCGGCCGGCGTCTTTATCTTGCGCGTCGCGCATACGCGCACCGTCACGATCGAACGCGGCGAGAACAAGGGCCGCAGCATCACCTATACGAATGTCGTGCGCGCCATGCGCAAGATCGGCGAATGGCACGGCGAGGCGGCCAATTTCGAGGTCACCGAATTGAAAGCGGAAGACGAAGGCTATGTCGTGTTTCTCCAGCAGGGCACGCTCGAAGAGCCTGGCACGATACTCGCGGCGGCCAAGGGCACCGGCCTTTAAAGCCCCGGCAAGCAACTCCTATCTTTTACGGATATTCGGCCCGTCTGAATTTTGCCGGGATCGGCGTCTTTATGCTTTTTGAACGCGAGCGGTGGATTTCTCTGAGTCCACGGCTCGATGAATTCAGGTTATAGGAAGCCTGCCTTGCCAAGTTGCGGGTTCTCTCGCCTTCAACGGCCGGCAGGGAGTATTATCGGTCTATGATTCGCACGCACGTTTTGGCGCTTTCAGGCGCATTCGCCCTTTTTTTAGGTTCCTTTTGCGCTGCGACAGGAGTGGCTGCGCCAAGCGATACCTCCAGTACCAAGACGGCGGCTTCCAAGGACAGCAAGGCCAAGGACAGCAAAGAGAAGTCCAAAACGGACGCTAAGAAAACCGACGCCAAAAAAGCCGACAGCAAGAAGAAAGATTCGAAGGACACCGATCACAAAGGCGGCGCGAAACCCGTCCCGGTCGGGAGTTTTGGCGATTGGAACGCCTTTCTGGCGCAAAGCGGCAAAGAGAAGACCTGCTATGCGTTGGCGAGCCCGAAGGACCGGGTGCCGTCCGGCCTCCCGCGCGATCCAGCCTATGTCTTCATCTCGAACCGGCCGGCGGAAAATGTCCGCAATGAAATCTCGATCATCATGGGCTTTCCCATGAAGGACGGCGCCGAGGCGCGGGCCGAAATCGGCAATCTCGGTTTCGACCTCGTCGCGAAGGGCCCGAATGCCTGGGTCAAAAATCCGGCCGAGGAAGGCCAATTTATCGACGCCATGAAGAAAAGCGCGAAACTCGTGGTCAAGGCGCCGTCGATCAAGGGCAATGTGACGACCGACAATTATTCGCTGGCCGGCTTCTCGCAGGCGCTCGATAAGGTGCAGAAGGAATGCCAGTAAGCATCGCCCCGAAAAGTTGCAGACTTTTCGGATAAGGTGATGCATCGAGAGAAGAGCGGAGTCGCCCCGAAAAGTTGGCTCCACTTTCGAATAGGGTTTCGCGTTAAGGCCGGTGCTGCGGCGCCGGAGCCGGCCGCCACCTGTTAGACCGGCAGGCCAAAGGTCATAATCATCCGGTCATTTGGCGGCGTGCCTTGGCCCTTTAGCCGGACATGATCTTCGTCAAATACGTCGCCCTGAAATCGCGTTTACGATGACCGCGGAGCGTGAGCGCGCGGCTCTTGAGAGTTTTACGACTGCACAGTCAGCGCTCCGCGCGCGGCTCTGCCGACAGTCGCAGTTGCGCGCTCTCAAAAAGTGATAGGCTGACATCCGCAATCGAGAGGGGCGGCAGTCCGATGGCTCCATCCAGACGCGGATGGCCCAAGGGATTGACTCGCCGCCAATAAAATAAACAACTGAAAAAGAACAATAAAATCGCTAATTGGAGGAAGCTATGTCTGACACAGTGCATCCGGTTACGGCCGATTGGCAAAAGCGCGCCTTTATCGATGCGGCGAAATATGAAGTCATGTATGCGCATTCGATTGCCGATCCGGACGGTTTCTGGGCCGAGGAAGGCAAGCGCATCGACTGGATCAAGCCCTTTACGAAAGTAAAGGACACCAGTTTCGGTCCGGGCCATGTGTCGATCAAATGGTACGAGGACGGCACCACCAATGTCGCGATGAATTGCCTCGACCGGCATCTCGCCAAGCGCGCCGATCAGGTGGCGATCATCTGGGAGGGTGACGATCCGAAGGATCAGAAATTCATCACCTATAAGGAATTGCACTAGGCCGTGTGCCGCCTCGCCAATGTCCTGAAAGCGCATGGCGTCGACAAGGGCGACACCGTGACGATCTATATGCCGATGATCCCCGAGGCCGCCTATGCGATGCTCGCCTGCGCGCGGATCGGCGCGATTCATTCGGTGGTGTTCGGCGGCTTCTCGCCGGATTCGCTCGCCGGCCGCCTTGTCGATTGCAAATCCAAAGTGGTCATCACATCCGACGAAGGCCTGCGCGGCGGCAAAAAAGTGCCGCTCAAATCCAATGCCGACGAGGCGATCAAGAAAGCCGGCGACATCGTAAAAACGATGATCGTCGTCAAGCGCACCGGCGGCGCGGTCTCCTGGGTCGAGGGCCGCGACATCTGGTACGAGGACGTCGTTGCGGCGGCCTCGGCCGATTGTCCGGTGGCGGAGATGAAGGCTGAAGATCCGCTGTTCATTCTCTATACGTCGGGCTCGACCGGCATGCCGAAGGGCGTCTTGCATACGACGGGCGGCTATCTCGTCTATGCGTCGATGACGCATCAATATGTCTTCGACTATCACGACGGCGATATTTATTGGTGCACGGCCGATGTGGGCTGGGTCACCGGCCATAGCTACATCCTCTACGGACCGCTCGCCAATGGCGCAACGACGCTGATGTTCGAAGGCGTGCCGAATTACCCCTCGGTGTCGCGCTTCTGGGATGTGATCGACAAGCACAAGGTCAATATTTTCTATACGGCGCCGACGGCGATCCGGGCCCTGATGGGCGCTGGCGACGAACCCGTCAGAAAGACCAGCCGCGCCAGTTTGCGGCTGCTTGGCTCCGTCGGCGAACCGATCAATCCGGAGGCCTGGGCCTGGTATTATCACGTCGTCGGCGACGGCCGCTGCCCGATCGTCGATACGTGGTGGCAGACCGAGACGGGTGGTCACCTGATTACGCCGCTGCCGGGCGCGACGCCGTTGAAGGCAGGCTCGGCGACGAAGCCCTTCTTCGGCATCAAGCCGGAGATCGTCGATAGCAATGGCGTGGTGCTTAACGGGGTTTGCTCCGGCAATCTCGTCATCGCGGATTCCTGGCCGGGCCAGATGCGCACGGTGTTCGGCGATCACGAGCGCTTCGTGCAGACTTATTTTTCGGCCTATCCCGGCAAATATTTCACCGGCGACGGCTGCCGCCGCGACGCCGACGGTTATTATTGGATCACCGGGCGGGTCGACGACGTGATCAACGTGTCGGGCCATCGTATGGGCACGGCGGAGGTCGAAAGCGCGCTTGTCGCCCATATCAAAGTGTCGGAGGCAGCCGTCGTCGGCTATCCGCACGACATCAAGGGACAGGGCATCTACGCTTACGTAACCTTAATGGGCGATGCCGAAGCCACGGAGGACCTGCGCAAGGAGCTTGTCGCCTGGGTGCGCAAGGAAATCGGGCCGATCGCGTCACCCGATATTATCCAATTCGCACCGGGTCTACCGAAAACAAGATCGGGCAAGATCATGCGCCGCATCCTGCGCAAGATCGCCGAGAATGAATTCGGCGCTCTCGGAGATACGTCGACTTTGGCGGATCCGACCGTCGTCGACGATCTCATCCGCAATCGGCCCGCAGGTTAATTCATAACCTTAAAAAGCCGCACCCTTTCGCGGTGCGGCTTGGATACAACAGATATAGACCGTATTAACTCAAGTCGAGGTTTTCACTCGGCTTTTTCCGCACCCTTGGTATTGTTTCAACCAGCGACGCGATCTTCGCGTCCGGTTGTTTCGTTTGTTTCGAGGGTGTCATGGACAAGACTAGACATGGCCGCTGCCTCACTTGGCTTGTGGCGGGTTGCGCAGCGTCATTTGGGGTTTTTGCCGGTCTCGCGCCGGTCGTTGCCGAAGCGCGTGAATCGGTCGCCTTCCCGGCCAATTATCCGGCCGGCATGATTGTCATCAAGCAGCATGAGCGCCGGCTCTATCTGACCGAAGGCAATGGCATCGCCATTCGCTATCCGATCGCGATCGGCATGGCGGGCCGCGCCTGGAGCGGCGAGACCTCCGTCGAAGGCAAGTATATGGCACCGGACTGGAAAGCTCCGGCTGTCGTGCGCGCCGCCCATCCGAACCTCAATTCCGTCATCCCGGGCGGCTCGCCGCATAATCCGATGGGCGCGGCCGCGATCACCTTGAGATTGTCGGAAGTGGCGATCCACGGCACGACAGCGACCATGCGCCGCTCCGTCGGCACGGCCGCCTCTTTCGGCTGCATCCGCATGTATAACGAGGATGTGCTCGACCTCTACCAGCGCGTTTCGGTCGGAACGCCGGTCGTCTCGGTCCCCTGAGATCGAAGCGGGCTTTTTGAAATTCCGGCTTTGTCCCACAGCAGGGCCGATTGGAAACGAAAATGGCTCAAGGGTTTCCGTTTTAGCCAGAAACGGGAACCCTTTCGCATATTTGGCCACTATTTTGGCCAGCCGTTGGAAAACCTTTCCGGCAACCTTTGATTTTAATGATGGATTAGATTAACGAAGAGCTTCGCGTCTGATCCTGCGCAGGGTCGCCGTGGGTTAGGACGCATCCTTGTCCGATTTGCTGGCAAGTCATGGTGCGATCCCCTATGGTTCGGACATCGGAAATGCGGCTGGGCCAGGCCTAGGTCTTTCAGCCTTGGCCGGAGAGACGTAATCTGCGGCCGGGTCTGAATGTGGCGGCATCATTGTGCCGCCAGACCTAAATCGCTGGGATAACTTGCGTAACGGGAGTGACGGGTGGAAACCAAAGTTCTCGACCAAGCGGAACTCGTCAATCAGATCACCGAAGTGATCATTAGCGAAGGAATGGTGGATCGCGAAAAGGTCACTATGGACGCAACGATCGAAAGTCTGGATTTGAAATCGATCGACATCGTGATGATTTTGACGGCGATCGAAGAAAAATTCGACGTCTATATCCCGATGGATGGCCCGTTCCATGAAGCCAAGGACGTGAAGAGCCTGATCGACGCGATCGCCGCCTATATCATCAAAGAAAAAAGCTGAATGGATTCGACACGACGGGTCGTTATCACCGGCATGGGCGCGGTTTCCGCGGCCGGTGTCGGGGCAAAACTTCTATGGCAGGCCGCGCGGGACGGGCGGTCGTGTGTGGTGGAAGCCCGGTTTCCGCGGCCTCACAAGGGGCGGATTAAAATCGCGGCGCAGGTCAAGGATTTCGATCCGGCAATCCATCTCGATGCCAAGCTGATCCCGTTCCTGGATCCCGTCACGCAATATCTGCTCGTCGCGGCGGATGAAGCGGTCGCCCAATCGGGCATTCCGCGCGATGTTCTCGCGGGTCCGCGGACCGCCGCCATCATCGGAACCGGCATCGCCGGGATGACGACGATCGAAGAAGGCCATTATCAGGTCCTCATCAATAATAGCCGGCCTGAGATTCTGACGATTCCGAAACTCATCCCGAGTTCCTGTCCGTCCAATGTCAGCATGCGCTTTGGAACGACGGGGCCTTGTCTCGCCGTCGGCAGTGCTTGCTCCTCGGCCACCCAGGCGATCGGCCTCGGCGCTCAGATGATCCGCTTCGGCCTCGTCGACCGGGCGATCGTCGGCGGCACGGAAGATTGCATCACGGGCGGCACGATGCTGGCCTGGGAGGCGTTGCGTGTTCTCTCGCCGGATTTCTGCCGGCCCTTCTCGAAAAACCGCAACGGCATGGTCATTGGCGCCGGTGCCGGCGTTTTCATTCTGGAAACCGAGGAGCTCGCGCGCCAGCGCGGCGCAACGCCGATCGTCGAACTGGCGGGCTATGGTACATCGAGCGACGCTAAGGACCACGTGCGTCCGGATGCCGCCGGTGCCGCGGCGGCGATGCGCTACGCTTTGCAGGACGCCAATATTCCCTCCGATGCGATCGACTACGTCAATGCGCATGGCACCGGAACCGTCATCAACGATTTGACCGAATCCGAAGCGATCGGAATGATCTTCGGTAAGAAAGCGCCGGTGCTTCCCGTTTCGTCGACCAAGCCTATTCATGGCCATGGATTGGGCGCCGGAGGCGCGCTCGAACTCGTGGTTACGATCGGCGCCGTCTTGGACAATGTGGCACCGCCGACGATCAATTGGGCTGTGCCGGATGAAAAATGTCCGATCGATGCGATCCCGAATGAGGCCCGTCCTCTGCCGATCCATTTTGCCATGTCGAATTCCTTCGCCTTTGGCGGCATCAACGCGGTCCTTATCGTGAAGAAGCTTGAGACAGCATGATCCCGAAAAGTTGAAGACTTTTCGGAGAAGATCATGCGGTGAAAGAAAGCATGATCCCGAAAAGTTGAAGACTTTTCGGACGAGATCATGCGTTTAAGGAATGCCTGATTCCGAAAGCCGGCCCGACGTTTTGGGCAAGATTATGTGCCGATACATAAGGGCGCCATAATCTGAGAAAGTCGCCGACTCCCCTGTAAAATAAGGTGACACAACAATTTGAAGCGCGGCGGCAGTCCGATATAGTGCCGTGTTGCTTCAGACCGAGGACCGTCGATGCAGGACGAGGCGAACAAGCATTCCTCCGAGCCGCTGGAGGTGGAAGGCCCGGGCGCTTTAAGGCTCGGCCCTTTTCGCGTCTCGACGGCCCTTGCCGATGTCGAAGCCTTTCGCCATGAGACCGGCTGGTCCGTCAACGACGGCGCGGCGCGGGGCCGGGCGCAGCCTATTCCGGTACCGCATACATTCCCGATGCGCTGGCTGACCGCGCCGGAACTTTGGGCCGTCCTCGAAATAAAATTGAAGAGGGCCGGCGGCATCGCCGTTCATGAATCGCAAAGCTTCTCTTACGAGATTCCGCTCGATGCGGACCAGGATTATCTGATGACCGCCGACATCGATCATCAGATGAATCCGGAACGCTTGATCGTGCGGGCTTCGGTGGTCACCGCGCGCGATGAGCCTTGTCTCCAGATGGAGACGATCTTGCGGATCGTCGGCGCTGCCGGGAGCGCGCCATGAACGCCAGTCGCGCGCAGGCGGCGGCGATCGATTGGCCGCGGGTTGGCGAGCAATTGCCCAAACGCTGCTGCGGTCCCCTGGATGGCGACGCGCTTGCCCGCTATGCGCGCGCTTCCGGCGACGACAATCCTTTGCATCTCGATCCGGCCATCGCGCGAATGGCGGGACTTGAAGAGCGCCCGATTCACGGCATGCTCATGATGAGCCATTTCGAGCCCTTGATCCTCGCATGGCGGCCGGATCTGGCGCTTGTCAATCTGTCCGGCAAATTCCTGCGGCCGGTCCTGGCCGGGCAGACTTTCGAAATTTCCGGGCGCGTGATACGGGTCAATGGAGGCGAAAGCCCCAGCGTCATTCTGCGCCTGATGGCGCATGGCCAGGGGCGCGACCTGGCGCTCGTCGCCGAGGCCAAGCTTTTGCCGCATCCTTGTCCGTCCACCTGATCATCGGCGCGCGTCAATGTGAATGGGCTCGCGTCCCGGTGCGGTTATACTGGGGTATAGTTATAATCGCGGGGGCGAGCCCTCATTCGGATCATCGACCTTTCTCGATGATCCGTGATATATCCCGGCAGAAGCCTGTGAGGCACAGAGCATGAGACAAACCGGGGGGGATCGCGGCCGTTGATCGTAATTGAACTCATCCGATTGGTTTTCGAGATCAGTTTGACGATTTCGGTCCTCGGGCTTGTAATCGTCGCCGGTGCGTTTCTCGCGCTGATCGGCATCAATCTGATGGAAGTGATCAGCGGCAGCGGATGGCGGGACAAACCGCACCCGAGCGGCTTGGCGGATGCGGATCTGCCGCATGTTCTCGTGCAGATTCCGGTCTTCAACGAACCCAATGTCGTTTCCGGCGCCTTGCGTTCGGCAGCGGCGCTCGATTGGCCGCAATCGAAACTGCATATTCAGCTTCTCGACGACAGTACGGATGAGACGCCGAAAGTCGCAGCGGCGCTCGCTCAGGACTTGCGCGACAAAGGTTTCGACGTCCAACATCTCTTCCGCACCGATCGGACGGGTTTCAAGGCCGGCGCGCTCGCGGCGGGATTGAAAGTCAGCGATGCGCCCTTCATCGCCATGCTCGATGTCGATTTCCGCCCGCCGTCCGATTGGCTGCGCACCATCGTGCCGGCGATGCTCGCCGATCCGAAGGCGGGCTTTGCACAATCGCGCTGCGAATTTTCAAATTACAAAACCAATTGGCTGACGCGTGCGCAAGGCATGCTGCTCGATGCGCATTTTGCGATGGAGCAGGCGGCGCGCTTTCGCGGCGGCTGGCTGTTCCAGTTCAATGGAACGGGCGGCGTGTGGCGCCGCGCGGCCGTCGACGCGGCGGGCGGCTGGTCGGCGGATTCGCTTTGCGAGGATCTCGATCTCACCGTTCGCGCCGGACTTGCCGGATGGCATGGGCTCTTTCTGATGGAGCCGCCGGTGCCGGGTCTCGTTCCCGAACGCGTGCGGCATTGGCGGGTTCAGCAAAGACGCTGGTCGAATGGTTTCGTGCAGGTCGCGCATAAGCTGATGAAGCCGGTCTGGTCGAGCACGACCTGGTCGTTCGGCCGCAAGCTTTCGGCGACCTTTCTGATCCTCGTACAGGCTTTCTATCCTTGCGTTGCGATCGCCACGGTCTCGCTTGTCGCATGCCTGCTGCTGCGCGGCGGCGACCCGAGAGTCTATCTGCCGATCATCGGTTTTCTGCTGGTTTTGATCCTCATCGTTGCCGTCGGCCTGACGCTGATGCCCTATATGATCCTGCGCCGCGGGACCTTGAAGGAATATGCCATCACCGCCGCGTCGCTGACGCCCCTGATGATCTATGTCAGCGTGTCGAATACGCCGAAAATCCTGCAGACCGCTTTCGGGCGCCGCGAGCAATTCAAGCGCACGCCGAAATCCACGCCCTCTGGGACGTGACGGCCTGCGCTCGATCGGGCGATGTAGAGCGAGGGACGTTTAGATGGAATCGTCTTGCGGCGTCATACCCAGACTTGGCCAGGGAGGTTCCCGGCCATACTGGCGTCGGCGGCAGACTGGCAGTGCCATTCAAAGGCCGTCATTCATCTCTTGGAGGCAAGAGTTGGCGAGCGGAGCGCTTGAGTCAAGGATCGCTTCGCGACCGCCTTCGGCGGCGCATCGAAGATGCGTCTTTGAAAAAAGCGCATCCGCCTCGCCGAAAATGTCCGCCATCGGATGAATGGCGAAATCTGATTGATGTGGCTCGTCCCAAGGCAGGCGCAAACGACGCGGGTCAAAACACTCATTGTCGCAACGGCATGATACGCTGCGAGGACTTAAACCGGACAGTCGCGGGGCTTGACCCAACTATCCCGGCACTAAGGAGTGTTGTACGTGGCTATGCGGATCATCCCCGGACTTGATCCGGGGAGTGCGCATTACGTGCCGGATGATTGACGCCTTACAGCAGCCTGCCTGTGGCGCTCGGGCGCGTTTCAGTCGCCAGCCTAGCGGCGCTGCGATCGACCCGCGTGAACAGCGTATAGCGGGGATCGACGATGAATTGCACGAAGAGGCCGAACCAGGATGGATGCGTCCGCAGCCCGTCGTAATATTCGGGCGCGAGCCTCTTCAAATCCGGCAGCCGACGCCATGGAACATCGGGAAAATCGTGATGTTCGTTGTGGTAGCCGATGTTGAGCGCGATGAGATTCAGCGGCCCGTAATAGTCATTGGTTTCCTGCTCGGGATCGAAGGTGAAATGCTCCTGCACCCAGCGTGCCGCGAGCGGATGCAGCCCGCCGACCGAGAACCAGAAGGACATGAAAAGATAAAACAGCGCGTTCGGGCCGAAGAGCGCCAGGATCGCAACGTCATAGGCGATGATGCAGGCACCGTTGATGAAGGTCCAGCGGCCCCACATCGGAACGGTGCCCCTGAGCCGGTTCAAACGGAACAGTTGCAGCGCCGGAAAGAAGAAGAACCAGGCGGCTTTGCCGAAGGCGCTATTGCCGAAGAAACGAGCCTCCCAGCGGCTCGGCAGATCGGCGTCGTAATCGTAATCGCCGAGATGCGAATGATGCTTCATGTGATAGCACCGAAAGCCCATCGCGGTCGGAACCGCATTCGGCAGATCGGCGAGGATCGCGGCCCATTTGTTCGCGGTATTGCCGGCGAAGACGCAATTATGGGTCGCATCATGGATGACGACGAACATGGCGTGGTTGGCGAAGGCGCCGACGCAATAGGCGAGGATCAAGGCCAACCACCAATAGGAAAAGCCGAGATGGCCCAGAAAGCCCGCGATCGCTGTCTGGCCAAGAACGACGGCGAGCGTGATGACGGCCGTCAGCCTGTCGTGGCCGATGAGGCGCTCGACGTCTGGATGTGCCGCCAGGATCGCGCGGCGGCGCAAGGGATGCGGACGTTGCGGCTTTGCGGTCAGAAAAGTCACGGCAGGTTTCGCGGCGGCCGCGGGGCTGAAGTCAACGCTGTGAATGTTTGATTGCATTCTTTCGCCGCCCCGTTTTCTGATCGAAAAACTCAATCATGCCGCGCGGAACCCTCTCCACAGGGAGAAGGTTCGCACACCATCACTTCCATTGCCATCATCGGCCGAGAAAAGTCCTCGGGTGATGATCTCGATCAAAGCTTACAGGGCCTTTTCGTAGACCCGGTGGATTTTGTCGATCTTTGCGCCGCTCATTTCGATCGGCTTTCGCATCCCCGTATTGTTTTCGAGAATCCATCCAAATTCGACATGTTCGATCGAGCTGGTCTTGCTCCGCCGCCGGGCCTCTTCGATAAAAGCCAGGAGCACGACGCCACCGACGGCCTTCTTCTGCAAGGCCTGGCGAATGCCGAACAAGGCAATCCGCCCCGACTTGAACGTATGATTGCGAATCCGCGAGATCAGACGCGGCAGGCCGAAGGGAAATAATTTGCCGTCGAGATCGGCCGTGATGTCGTGCAAATTCGGCAGGACGATTCCGAAAGCTTCCGGAACGCCGTCGAGCTCGATCATGAACCCGCCTTCCGGCGGCATGATATATTGCAGCGCGTCGGCGGTCGACATGAATTCCTCATAGGTGAACGGGACGAAACCCCAGTTCTGATTCCATGCGTCATTGAAAATATCGACGAGAATGGCAGCCTCCGATTTGAGGCTTTTCAAATCGAGCGTGCGGATCTTCAGTCTTTCGCGCCATTCCGCGCGCGCCATGATTTTCGGCTCGGCATCGCGATCGACCGCGCTCACATCATAGCGATAGGAAATGAGATCGCGGGCTTTGCTATAGCCTTGATGCTCGATCATCTGGCTCAGATAAGGCGGATGCCAGGGCATGAAGATCATCGGCACCGCATCGAATCCTTCGACCAGCATGCCCACTTCGCTGTTCACCGAAGGCGAGAAGGGTCCGTGGACGAGCGCTTGGCCGCGCTCCCGCAGCCAGCCCTCAGCCGTCGCGGTCAGCTTGGCGACGACCTCTTCGTCTTCGATCGCATCGAGGCTGCCGAATTGCGCCCGCGATGCCTCTTGAGGCGTAATGTCGTCATTGTAGATTTGCGCCGCGATCCGGCCGACGAGTTTGCCGTCGCGGTGCGCGATCCAGGCCTGCGAGGTGACTTCCTTGAAATGCGGATTGAGACGCTTGGCATAAAGCGTCCAGCGTTCGGCATCGAGTAGCGGCGCAAAACCGGTTTTGCCGCGATAGAGAAGGCGGGGCAGCCGGCAGAAGGCAAGGAAGTTCGTCAATCCGTCGGCGGGTATGATCTCGATCGTCGTCATAGGCCGGAAAACCGCTTCACACTTTTATCCTCATCCCGCTTGGCTGAACCTTCGCGGTGCGAACCTCCACGCCTTTGGGCACAAAATTATGTCGGTGCCAAGGATTTAGGTGACGATCGTAACATGGGGGAGACGTGAGGCCGCGCAGTGCGCGCCGGCCTGGTTCAAGTGGCGGCGTTGAGAGAATGGGCCGGCGCCGTATGCGCGCTTTCGCGTTTTGCAAGGAGGTCGATGACGCCGTGGATCTCGGCTTCCGTATGCTGCGCCGACAGGAAGAAGCGCAGACGCGGCTGATCTTTCGGAACGCCGATCTGGATGATCGGCGGCACATAATAGCCATTGGCCATCAGATGGCGCGACGCGGCGAGCGTCTCGTGACTGTCGGAAAAGAGGATCGGAACGACGCCGCCGCCGCCGATCGACGGTCCGGTGTTCAATCCGGCCTCATGCGCCAGTTCGATGAAAAGTTCGGCGTTGCGATGGAGACGCGCAATCCGCCACGGCTCCTTTTGCATGAGTTCCAGGGCGCATTTCGCCGCGGCGATAATGACGGGGGAGAGGCCGACGCTATAGACGAAACCGGGCAGCGTGTAGCGCAGCCAGTCGATGACCTCGGTCTTGCCGGCGACAAAGCCGCCGCAGGACGCAAAGGACTTGGACAAGGTGCCGATGATGAGATCGACGCGATTGGGATCGATGCCCGCATATTCGCAAAGGCCGCGGCCGTCGGCGCCGAGCACGCCGATCGAATGTGCCTCGTCGACCAGCAGCCAGGCGTTGTGGCGCTCCTTGATCTCGACGAGACGGGCGAGATCCGTGATGTCGCCGTCCATGCTGTAGAGGCTTTCCGCGACGATGAGGACGTTTTTATAGTCCGCGCGTTTCTGCGTCAGCAGAGCGTCGAGATGGTCGAGATCGTTATGGCGGAAGTGGATTTTGTCCGCGGAAGCGCTCTTGGCGCCGCTGACGATGCTGTTATGCGACAGTTCGTCGAGGAAGAGGCCATCGCGCGAACCCATGATATGGGCGATGACGGTCATGTTGGTCAGATAGCCGCTGACCAGCGCCAAAACCGCCTCGGTGCCGACGAAGCTCGCGAGTGCATCCTCGAAAGGACGGTGGACGGAACGCTGTCCGCCGACAAGACGCGAGGCGAGGGCGCCCACGCCCTGTGCGTCGATGGCCTCGGCCGCGGCGGCCTTGACGGCCGGATGCGTGGAAAGCCCGAGATAATCGTAATTGGCAAAGCTGACGAAATGCGTTCCGCGCGCCTCGGCCGTCTGGCGCATACTGTCGATTTCCCAGAAGAACGGATCGCCCTTTTCGAGATAGGCTTTTCCAGCATGGCGAAAGCGTTTGTTTGCGAAATCAGCGAGGCTGTTGATCTTAGTCACGAATATCCGCGTTCTTTTAAAGAGGATCGGATGCGATTTTGGCAATTGCCGATCGCATTGGAGCATTTTCAGGCGAAGGGCTTTGGCGCACCGTTCGACTTTGCTCTTTCCCGAGGTGAAAGCGCGTTCGGACGAAAATCCCCAAAGTCTTTGTCTGCTTTTGTCTTAAAGCACCCCGCGCCAGGGTTCGTGGCAAACCCATGACAACGCTCCAGCCATAGCATCCCGAAGGAGGCCGGGCAAAAGCTGATCGCCCGGCCATTCGCCAGACAGCCTGTCATGCACCCTTTCGCTGGAGCTAAATTGGTTTGAAATCAGATGGTTAAGGCACTGTCTCAAATCACGTTACAAAGCGTTACACAGCGCCTGAAAAGCCTCTTGCAAGGACGTCTTAGCGGCCGCGAATCTTTTTATCTCAAGACGTCCGCTATGGTGAAGGTTTTCGGACGCCGGCTGGCGGAGATCGTGCGGCAGGGCGTGGGCCGGCGTACGGAAACCGCCCATGCACGAACCTGCGTGATGTGTAAGCCGTCTATGGAGATTTAAGCTTTTCGCGACGGTGACGGAATCAGAACGAGGATCGCGCGCGGCCCCTCCGAAGCGCTGACGAGCGGG
>JAATEW010000109.1 GCA_015655535.1 Hyphomicrobiales bacterium
CGCCAATGACGAAGCCGTCACGCAAGTGACACATGGCGCCGGCGGCATTCTCGCGAGCCTCACCAAAGGCGCGATGCATATTTCATCGAGCACGATAAGCGTCGCTCTGTCCGAACAGCTCACAGCCGACCATGCGGCGGCCGGTCAGGTCTATGTCGCGGCGCCGGTCTTCGGCCGTCCGGCAGCCGCCGCCGCGGGGCAGCTCTTCGTCGTCGCGGCGGGCGCGCCGGATTCGATCAAGACCGCGTCGCCGCTCTTGGATGCGATCGGGCAAAAGACTTTCGTCATTTCCGAGACGCCGAAGGCCGCCAATCTTGTGAAGCTCAGCGGCAATTTCCTGATCGCGGCGGTGATCGAGTCGCTCGGCGAAGCCATGGCGCTCGTCAGCAAGGGCGGCGTCGACAAGCATCAATATCTCGACATTCTGACATCGACCCTGTTCGGCGCGCCGGTCTACAAGACCTATGGCGATCTGATCGCCAGCGAGAAATTCGAGCCCGCGGGTTTCGCGGCGCCGCTCGGCGCTAAGGACATCCGGTTGGCACTCGCCGCCGCGGAGGATCTTCGCGTGACCTTGCCTCTCGCGAGCCTGTTGCGCGACCGTTTCATCACGCTTCTCGCACATGGCGGCGACAAGCTCGACTGGTCGGCCATCGGCGGGCTCGCGGCCAAGGATGCCGCAGCCTAAGTCCGAACCTCATGACCAGATCCCTCACCCTGAGGAGCGCGCCGATAGGCGTGCATCTCGAAGGGCGAGGGATCGGCGTTACCTTCTCTATTCCAAACCTCGATCCTTCGAGACCCGAGCTGCGCTCGTTCCTCAGGATGAGGGTTTGGAGGTGGCCCCACTGAGACCAGCCCTAATTTGCGCAATCATCCGGCGGCGGCGCGCCTGCGAAGCGTGCCGCCATCCACTCGACGGCGGCCGGCGCGGCATCGCGTCCCGCAAATCCATGTCTGATGCCGTCCATCCACATCATGCGGACCTTGGTGCCGGCAGCGCAGGTGCGCTTCATATAAGCCTCGGTGACCGCCGGCCGGATCAATCCATCAGCCGTGCCTTGCGCCAGAAAGAGCGGAAGGCCCTGCGGCAGGGCGCCCGGCGTATTCTCGGTTAGAAGCCTGTGCCAAGGCTCGACGTCGCCTGGATGTTTCACCAGAAGAAAATGGTCTTCCAGCGCCTTTCCGGTGCGCGCCCGTACGAAAAGGTCGAAGACCGACTCGACGCATTCCTCGGCCAATATGTCGATCGCCGGGATGGCGGCCGGATCGACCAGGTATTTGATGGGCGCGATATAGACGCGCGTCCAGGACCAGATGGTCATGGCCGTGACATTGCGTCCGCCGGTCGTGGCGATGTCGTCGTTCATGAACGTGACGAGATCGGTCGCGGGCGCCGCTGCCGCCACGCCGAGGAGATCGAGTTCGGGCGCATAGCTCTTCGCGATCATGCCGGTGAAGAGCGCTGCCTGGCCGCCTTGCGAATGGCCCCAGACGGTGAAGGCTTTGCCCGCTCCCGCATCGGGGATCGCGCGCGCGGCGCGCACGGAATCGATCACAGCGCGGGCTTCGCTGACGCCGACGAGATAGGGATGCGGCCCTGGCGTGCCGAGGCCCGGATAATCGGTGGCGGCGACGATATAGCCGCGCTCGATCATCTCTCTCAAACCCTGCACCTGCTGAAAGAAGAAGATCGCCAGAGAAGGCGCGCAATGCGGAACGATACCCGAAGTCGGATGCGCCCAGGCGACGACGGCGCGTCCGCCTGCCGGCGCCGGGCCTTGCGGCACGATGATGACGCCGGAGACGATGATCGGCTTGCCATCGAAACTCGTCGATCGGTAGAGCACGCGATAGGCAGCAGCGCCATCGGGCGCGCCGAACATAGGCACCTGCCGTACGATCGAGCCCGCCGGTCCTGCGACCTCGGCATTGAGCGGTTCATAAAAGAGAGTCTGTGCCGTGGCCGGATGGGTGCAAAGGATGAAGAGAAAGAAAGTTGCGAGGCGTGCAGGAAAGCCAATCATCATGCGCGTCACCGGAAGGTGTTTTAAAGACCGTATAATATTTTCAAGTCGCCGGTGGCGCGAAGCTCGACGCTCAATCCATCCGCGAGCAGCAGGATTTTATCGACGGTGGCGGAGGCGAGCTTGCCTTCCATGCGAAAGCCATTGCCGAGCGGGCGCGTGAGTTTCGCATCCGCCGCCGCGATCAGCTTTTCGTAAGCGTCCTTATAGCTGATGACGAATTGCTGGCGTAGCGTTTCAAGAAGCTTCGTTTCGACGAGCCATTTGACGATCTCGGTCTCAGGGCCGTCCGGCGCATTGACGGTCAGATTCGGCAGCCGGATGGTCTGGGCCTCATTGTCGATTTGCGGCGTCGCCAAAAGATAGATCCAACCGCCGGCATTGGGATCAGTGTTGGACGCTTGCGCGATGCGCAGGCCGAGAACGATCTTTCCGGAGGAGGGATAGATCTCGACATCGCGGAGCGTGTTCTCGCCCGTGGTTCCGAAGGCCGCGATCAGGCCTTTGGCTTTTTGACGCAAGGTCTCGTAATCGACGCGGACCGGAACGATGATCTCGAATGTGCCGGGTGCGGTGACATCGGTGCCGAGCGGCGGCAGCGGGGTTGGCGCCGCAGGCGCCGGCGCATGTCCGACCACGGTTTCAGCCGTGCCTTCAATGGCGAGCGAGCCGGTCATCACCTCTTTATTCGCGCGGACGCCGGCGAAAGCGGCGCTTCGCGGCGTCAATTGCAGCCAGACTTCCGGATCGTCCACGAGCTTGACCGGCTCGAACGCATGGCGCCATGCGGTCTCGGCTTTTGCGCGCAGATCGAGCGCGCGGGCGGCCACTGCCGCCTTGGCCCGAACGCGATCCAATTGCGCCTTGATCTTCGGCTCGACGAAGCGGGAGAGATTGATCTCATGGCCAAAGACTTGGAGGACCGGCGGTTCCGTCCAATGGAAGCTATCGGCGAAGTGCAGATCGACGGACCAGTCGCGCCGGAGCTGCGGGCGGGCCTCCGCCTCGACCGTGATCCGCGCTTCCGTGCCGCCGTGAATATGCGAGGTGATCCTGTTCGCGCCTTCTCCCGAGACCGTGCCATAGATCGGCACCGCGCCGACCACGCGTGCACCGTCGCCATAGAGCGACACAGGCGCGGTCCGTTCGACATAGCCGCGGACATCGCATTTCGCATTGATCTCGAAGCCCAGCACGCGGCGATGCACGCAACTGATGCGGTCATTGATGGTCGCGAGGCGTTTGGGAACATCGCGGTCGATCGCTGCGGCCAAACTGCGCAAACTGAACTCGATCGATGCCGAGACATGCGATGGCGTGATGGCTGACGCGGGCTGATCGGGGCTCAACGCCGGCTTCTCCGCGGCTTGCGCCGGCAGAACCAAAAGCGTGCAAAAGAGGAGGCTTGCGGCGAGACGAAGCGGCATTGCGAAGACGCGCCGGATATCCATGATTCGTCCCCGTTGCTTGTGATGGCGCCGGGGCAAGCCGCGACCGCGTCCAGCAAATATCCTTCGCGTCTTTGATCCATGTCAATTCGCGAGCCAAGCTTATATTCCTAAAGGACCAAGATGACATTTGCTTTCGTTCATTCGCATCATGACGAGCCGCCGATCAAAATAGCGGCAATCGGTCTCGACCTTTTCGTCCGTCTGCCGCCGGAGAAGTCCGGCGGGGCGTTGACCATCATCGAGACGATCAATGCGCCGGGTTTTGGGCCGCCCTTGCACAAACATGCGGAGACGGAAATCTTTCGCGTGCTCGAAGGCCGCTATCTTTACGAGAAGGATGGCGATCGCTTTTTCGCCGAGACGGGGGACGTCGTCAGCATTCCGGGTGGCGCGGCGCATGCCTTCGTCAATGTGAGCGAGGCTCCTGCGCGTCAGATGGTCCTCATTCTTCCGGGTCTCGATGCGAAAGCCTTCTTCACCGAACTCGGCGCGGTCATGAAGGACGGCGTTCCTGACAAAGACGCGCTCAATCTCTTCGGGCATCGCTGGGGCGTCGAGTTTCTCGGGCCGCCGTTAAAGCCTAGTTTAAACGCTTGAAATCGCGTTATCTTGACTCGTTATATAGTTAGATATTATAACGCAGTGGGGCGCAGGGCGCTGGAAATCCGGTACGCCGGCCATTTTGGGAGTGGGTCATGGCGGTGGCTGAGATTGATAATCCGCTGGTCCTCTTCAAAAGGCTCAATGCGATTTTCACCGATCTGATCGGGCCAGCCAGCGTCCGCGAGGGGATGGCCGAACGTCTGCTTGACGAGGCTTTCGAGAGTTTCGAGCATTATGTCAAGAGCGCCCTTGACGGCATCGACGCCGTCGTCGCCTGCCGCGGCGGCTGCGCCAGTTGCTGCACGATCCGGGTCGCCGCGACGGCGCCGGAAGTGCTGCTCATCAAGCATTATTTTCTGAAGCTTGAAAAGGCGCGCGGCGCGGACTTTGTCCGCGATCTGGTCGCGCGGATCGAACAGGCGCATGAGGCGACGCAGGGCGTCGGCGAACTCGACCGGATGGAAGTGGGCGAAGTCTGCCCCTTCATCGAGAATGGGCTTTGCGTGATCTATTCGCGACGGCCTCTGGCGTGCCGGGGCCATGCGTCTTTTTCCGAACATGCCTGTGTCGACGCGCTCTCGGGCGAGGAGGTCGATGTGCCGATCTCGGAGCCGCATATGACCGCGCGCAGCCTGATTCAGAACGCCCTTCAATCGGCCTTGCGCGACGCGGGACTTGGCTGGGGCATCTATGAACTCAACCATGCGCTCATCATCGCTTTGAAGGACGATAATTGCGAGAGAGCCTGGATGGGCGGCGAGGATATTTTCGCGCCAGCCCGCATCGCCGATGTGAGCCAGGAAGAAATGGCGGAAACCTTCGACGCGATCAAAGCGGCGGTGGCGTAAGCCGTGACCAGCGCGTTCCTTTCTCCCCTTGCGGGGAGGAGTGGCGCCAAATTCCAAGATTTGCAGCAGGTCAGATTTCGCCATGCTCGCCGCCAAGAGATGAATGGCAAGCTATGCGTGAAGACGGGAGAGCGTCTGACTTCCTCTCTTTTGCCTTCGCAAGGCCCTGTGCTACAGAGCCGCCAGGCGCGGGCCTTGGCGGCGCTGTCTTGCACCGAAGAAGAGTCTCCCATGCCCACATTGAAAGTCACCGACGAGACCTTCATGGATGATGTCGTCAAGGCGCCGGGGCTCGTTCTCGTCGACTTCTGGGCGCAATGGTGCGGGCCCTGCAAGGCCATGGCGCCTCTGCTCGAAGAGGTCGCGGATGAACTCGCTGGCAAGGTAACGATCGCCAAGCTCGACGTCGATGAAAACCCCGGCGTCGCGACTTTTTTCGAAATCGTCTCGGTGCCGACGCTCAAAATGTTCAAGGACGGCAAAGTCTCCTCGGAAGAGATCGGCACGGTTCCGAAAGATCAGCTCATCGAGTGGATCTTGAAGGAAGTCTGAGGGCTCAGCCGGAGAAATCGCGCGCAGCTTGACTTAAGTTGCTTCAAATGCCACCTCGCAGCCTCGGTTTTTGAGGAGACACGCGCGAGAATGGGTCAAGCCTTCGTCTTTCCAGGGCAGGGGTCGCAAGCGGTTGGCATGGGCAAGACCCTGGCGGAAACCTATCCGCAAGCGCGCGCCGTCTTCGCCGAAGTCGACGATACGCTCGGGCAAAAATTGTCCACGCTCATGTTCGAAGGGCCGGAGGCAGAACTCACCCTGACCGCCAATGCGCAGCCGGCCTTGATGGCGGTGAGCCTTGCCGTCCTGCGCGTGCTCGAAGCCGAAGCCGGACTCGATCTCGCGCGCGACGCGGCTTTCGTGGCAGGCCATTCGCTCGGCGAATATTCGGCGCTCGCCGCCGCTGGGTCTCTCAGCCTTGCCGATACGGCGCGCCTCTTGCGCCAGCGCGGCAGCGCGATGCAAGAGGCCGTGCCATTCGGTGTCGGCGCTATGGCGGCACTGCTCGGCCTCGATTACGAAACGGGCGTCGCCGTCGCCAAGCAGGCAATGGAAGAGCAAAGTGGCGGCGTTTGCCAGATCGCCAATGACAATGGCGGCGGTCAGGTGGTGGCGTCGGGCTCCAAGGCAGCGGTCGAGCGCGCCATGGAGATCGCCAAGACGAAGGGCGCGAAACGCTCGCTTCTTCTGCCGGTTTCGGCGCCATTTCATTGCGCCTTGATGCAGCCCGCCGCCGATGCAATGGCCGAGGCCTTGGCAAAGGTCGAGATCAAAGCGCCCAAGGTGCCTTTGATTTCGAACGTTATGGCCGCGCCGGTTGAAGATGCGAAAGATATTCGCGGACTTCTTGTCGCGCAGGTCACAGGGACGGTGCGCTGGCGCGAGAGCGTGACCTATATGGCCGCGAAAGGCGCTACGCTTTTCGTCGAATGCGGTTCCGGCAAAGTGCTGACCGGCTTGTTGAAACGCATTGTCGATACGGCGTCGGGCATTTCGATCGGCACGCCGGCCGATGTCGACGCCTTCAAGGCGCGCACGTAAATTCAAGGATGAAGCTTCTTCACGCGTCAGGAAAAACATGTTCGATTTGACTGGCAAGACGGCGCTTGTGACGGGCGCGAGCGGCGGCCTCGGCCAAGCGATCGCGCGGCGCCTGCATCGACAGGGCGCGACCGTCGCGCTGTCCGGCACGCGAAAGGATGCGCTTGAAGCGCTCGCTGCCGAGTTTGCGGGCGGGGTGCATGTCTTCCCCTGCAATCTTGCCGAGATAAGCGAGGTTGAAGCGATGGTGCCCGCGGTCGAAGCGGCGATGGGCGGCCTCGACATTCTTGTCAATAATGCCGGCGTGACAAAGGACAATCTGTTCTTGCGCATGAAGGACGAGGAATGGGACACCGTGCTCGCCGTCAATCTGACGGCTGTGTTTCGCCTGTCGCGCGCGGCTGTGAAAGGCATGCTCAAGCGCAAATATGGCCGGATCATCCAGATCACTTCGATCGTCGGCGTGACCGGCAATCCGGGCCAGGGCAATTATGCGGCGTCCAAGGCCGGCATGATCGGCATGTCGAAAAGCCTCGCGGCGGAAGTGGCTGGCCGCAATATTACGGTCAATTGCATCGCGCCGGGCTTCATCCACAGTCCGATGACCGATGTTTTGAATGAAAAGCAGAAAGCTGCCATCCTCGCGAACGTGCCGATGGGGCGGCTTGGCACGGGCGAGGACGTGGCCGCGGCGGCGGTTTTCCTGGCCAGCGGGGACGCTGGCTATGTGACCGGGCAGACCCTTCACGTCAACGGCGGAATGGCCATGATTTGAATGAGTTGCGAACCATTCAAGGCTGTGGATAGCGGCTCTCGCCAAGCCGAAAGAAGTATGTTACCAGATTCGCATAGGCCGCCGGATCGTTGATCTTTCTGGAGCTTATGCCTTTTGCAGATGGACCGGATTCGCCGCTTGATGCTTCGGGATGGTTCGGCGGCTGTGTCGAGAAGGAATTTTGACTTCCTCCGCCTCCGCGATATAGGGACGTGAATGTTTCTCCAAAACCTTGTGCCTCGAGCCGGGCACGCTTTCGTTTCGCCTATGCTCTAAAGCATATGGCCTTGTATCAGCTACTCAAGTGAGGACGGGGATCCAACCATCATGAGCGATGATGTCGCCGAGCGCGTAAAGAAAATTGTGATTGATCATCTCGGTGTCGATGCGGACAAAGTCGTCGACAACGCGAATTTTATCGAAGACCTCGGCGCCGATTCACTGGATACGGTCGAATTGGTCATGGCTTTCGAAGAGGAATTCGGTGTCGAGATCCCGGATGATTCCGCGGAAACCATCGTCACCGTCGGTGATGCGATCAGCTTCCTGCAGAAAGCAACGGCGGCGTAAAGTCCGAAACTCCGATGTTTCCGTCCCATGTGAATGAGCGTTTCATCGAATGAATTGCGCTCGCGGCACGGGGCGGGGCCGGCTTCTATCTCAGGGTGAGATCGGTTCGGCGCCTGGAGACGGGTTTCGAAATTTCGTCCCTGCCTGAACCTCGGAGGGCATCCACCGTTCCAGGTTCCATCCAGATGCCATCATGTTTTCATGCTGTGACAAACGGCGCCTCCGGTCGGCGCGGCTTGCGGTTGCCGAGGCCATCGCAGGCAATGAGACACGGTTATTTCAAGGTTCTGAATGAGAAGAGTGGTCGTCACCGGTCTCGGCATGGTCTCTCCGCTGGCCAGCGGGGTGGAAGCCAGTTGGTCGCGTCTGATTGCCGGGCAGAGCGGGGCCGGACCCATCCACGGGTTCGAAACATCCGATCTTCCCTGCCGCATTGCGATGCATGTTCCGCGCGGCGACGGAACCGATGCGACCTTCAATCCCGACCAATGGATGGAGCCGAAGGAGCAGCGCAAGGTCGATGATTTCATCCTCTACGCGATCGCGGCGGCGACGCAGGCCCTTGATGATGCGGATTGGCATCCGAAAAGCTACGAGGACCAGATCAAGACCGGCGTGCTGATCGGCGCCGGCATCGGCGGGCTCGGCGGCATCTATGAAACATCGATCATCTTGAAGGAAAAAGGCCCGCGCCGGGTCTCGCCCTTCTTCATTCCGGGCCGTCTCATCAATCTGACTGGCGGCTATGTGTCGATCATGCATGGCCTGAAGGGTCCGAACCATTCGGTCGTGACCGCCTGTTCGACGGGATCGCATGCGATCGGCGATGCCGCGCGCCTGATCGCGCTCGAAGATGCCGACGTCATGGTCGCGGGCGGTGCCGAATCATCGATCAACCGCATCGGGATCGCGGGTTTCTGCGCCTGCCGCGCCTTGTCGACCAATTTCAACGACCGCCCCAAGGCGGCGTCCCGGCCTTATGACAAGGATCGCGACGGCTTCGTCATGGGCGAGGGCGCGGGCTGCGTGGTGCTTGAATCCTATGACCACGCCAAAGCGCGCGGCGCCAAGATTTATGCCGAAGTCGTTGGCTATGGCATGTCGGGCGACGCTTACCATATCACGGCACCGGACCCGACGGGCGATGGCGCTTATAGGGCCATGGCAGCCGCCATCAAGCGGGCTGGGATCACTGCGTCCGATATCGACTATGTGAACGCGCATGGAACGTCGACACAGCTCGGCGACGAACTCGAATTGCAGGCGGTCCATCGTCTGCTCGGCAACGCGCCGATCAATTTGTCGCTGTCTTCGACAAAATCGGCGGTCGGTCATTTGCTCGGCGCGGCCGGCGCGGTCGAAGCGATCTTCTCGATCCTCGCCTTGCGCGACCAGATCGTGCCGCCGACCTTGAATCTCGATAATCCCTCAGTGGAAACGAGCATCGATCTCGTTCCGCATACGGCGCGCAAACGCAAAGTCGATTTTGCCCTCTCGAATTCCTTCGGATTTGGCGGCACGAATGCGTGCCTTATTTTCCGCCGCGCGGAATGAGGGCGGTTTGCCTGCGGCCGGGAAATGGTAATAATGCGTTTGCCCGCGCATCACGGCTTCGTGAGCGCAGTTATACGTGCGATTTTAAGGCGGACGGCATCAAATCTTCACAATGCCAAGTTTCAAGTGCTTAGATGGCAGCAGATTCGGCTGTGCCAGCGTTTTTTACCATATGGCCCGGCACGACATGGTGTGATGTAAGCGGTTCGTGGAGTTCATGGATATGACCACTCCTGACGATGCCAAAACGACTCCGCCGGATGCGGGTGGCCGCTCGAATGGTTTCTTTGGCCGTAGGATGACATTGCAAAGCCCGAACGAGGCTTTGCAGCCGGAAGCGGCACCGCCGCCGCCGCCGATTC
The DNA here is from genome assembly GCA_015655535.1 of Hyphomicrobiales bacterium. Lineage (GTDB taxonomy): Bacteria > Pseudomonadota > Alphaproteobacteria > Rhizobiales > Beijerinckiaceae > Methyloferula. The sequence goes on from JAATEW010000109.1 coordinate 9,784, forward strand.
AGCGCGGCCGGAAACGTTCGCGCCTCTCCGCCTTCAGCGGGTTTTTGTCGTTTCTTTTGATCGTCGCCGTCGTTGCGATGGCCGGCGTGGTCTGGGGCGTGCAGCGCTTTAATGCGCCAGGTTCGCTCCAAGCCGACAAGGTCGTGATCGTCCCGCGCGGTGACCTTCTTGAAATCACCTCGCAGCTCGAACGTGAAGGCGTGATCGAAAATTCCATGCTCTTTAACGCGGCGCTTCTTCTCCAGGGCAAAAGCTCGAAGCTCAAGGAAGGCGAATATCTCTTCAAGCAGAATGCGAGCATGCGCGAGGTGATGGATACACTCGTCAGCGGCAAGCAAATTCTCCACACCGTCACCTTGCCGGAAGGATTGACGAGCGAACAGATCGTCCAGCGGCTCGGTGAAAGCGATGTCCTCGGCGGCGATGTCCGGGACATGCCGAAAGAGGGAAGCCTGCTTCCCGAAACCTACAAGGTCACACGCGGCACGACCCGCAGCGATCTCATCAAGAAAATGCAGGACGATCAAAAGAAGGTCGTGGATCAGATCTGGGCGCGGCGCGCGAGCGATCTTCCGCTGCGCTCGCCCTACGAACTCATCATCCTCGCATCGATCGTCGAAAAGGAAACCGGCAAGGCAGATGAGAGACCGCGCGTCGCCGGTGTCTTCATGAACCGGCTGCAAAAGCATATGCGCCTGCAATCCGATCCGACCATCGTCTATGGTCTCGTCGGCGGCAAGGGGAGCCTCGGCCATTCGATTTCGCGGGCCGAACTCGATAAGTTCACGCCCTATAATACCTATTCCATCGAGGGCCTTCCGCCGGGGCCGATCGCCAATCCGGGCCGCGCGGCGCTTGAGGCCGTGGCCAATCCGTCGCGGACCCAGGAGCTCTATTTCGTCGCCGACGGAACCGGCGGCCATGTCTTCGCGGCGACGATCGACGAACATTCGCGCAACGTCCAGCGTTGGCGGCAGATCGAAAAAGACGCTAAGGACAAGATCGCGCCGGATCTCGACAAATCGGTTCCGCCCGCCACGCCCAAGCCCGGTCAAAGAAGCGAGCTCGATCAAATCCAGTCCGTCTATGGCGTTTTGCCCGACTCGATCGATCAGTCCGGAGTTGCGAGCAATGCCGGACCGTCTTTGTCGATGACGCCGGCAGGTGCCTCGATCGCAAGGCTCGCCCCACTTCCCGAGGCGACCGCCATGGCTGTCGGGCCGGCACAGGCCGATCAAGCAAATGATGAGGCGAAAAAGACCGCCGCGCGTTCGCCGAAGCCGCTGAACGGCTTTAACATGGGCCCTGGCGTCGACGACCTTGGTCTTAAAGTGCCTGGACCGGATGGCCGGCTTTCGGCCGGAGATGCGCTCGATGGACCGGCACCTCCGGTGCAAGCTTCCGACATTGCTCCGGACACCACGGCCTTTACCGCGTCGGCTGCGCGCCGCGCGGAGCTGAAGGAGCGTGCCGCGCGGGCGGCGGGTCTCAATCCAGGTGCGGATAATGCGCCGCAAGCGCAAGGACAGACTGCGCCGGGCGCGCCGACGCAGCCCAATGGACAACAGGTCGCGCACGCGATCTACGACGTCTCGGAAGGCACGCCGATGGATCCTTTGCTCAACAAGACTTATGACCTCAATTCCGCCAAAACCGTGCCGTCGATGAAATAACACGCATCGCAGCGGGCGACATGCCTCCGCTGGTTTCCGCGCAAACCCTGTGAAGAGAAAGCAGATGCAATTGAACCTCTCCCTTTTGAGGCTGTTTTCGTCGCTTGCCGCTCTCATTCTTGTTCAAACGGGTCCGCAGGCTGAACCTGCCCGCCAGGCTCCGGAAACGCGTCCGCAGATGCTGCTCTCCTTCGCGCCTGTCGTGAAGAAGGTGCAGCCAGCCGTCGTCAACGTCTATGCGTCGCGCACCGACAAGATCCCGCGCAATCCGCTCTTCGACGATCCTGTCTTTCGCCGCTTCTTCGGTAATGGCGGCACGGAGCGGCCGGGCGGCCGGACCTCGCAATCGCTCGGCTCCGGCGTTCTTGTCGATGCGTCGGGGCTTGTCGTCACCAATTATCACGTCATCGAAAATATGACCGACGTGAAAGTCGCTCTCAGCGACAAGCGCGAATTCGAGGCGAAGATCGTGCTGCGCGATCAGCGCACCGATCTTGCGCTTCTGAAGCTCGTCGGCGGCTCGAGCTTTCCGACGATGGAGCTTGGCGATTCCGATGCGCTCGAAGTCGGCGATCTCGTGCTCGCGATCGGCAATCCGTTCGGCGTCGGCCAGACGGTAACGCAGGGCATCGTCTCGGCGCTGGCACGCACCAATGTCGGGATTTCCGATTACGGCTTCTTCATCCAGACGGATGCCGCGATCAATCCCGGCAATTCGGGCGGCGCGCTCGTCGACATGAATGGCAGGCTCGCGGGAATCAATTCGGCGATTTTCTCGCAAAGCGGCGGATCGGTCGGGATCGGCTTCGCCATTCCGGTCAATATGGTGAAGATCGTCGTCGCCGCCGCGAAGAGCGGGGCGAACCAGGTGCATCGCCCCTGGCTTGGCGCGAGCCTGCAAACGGTGTCGCGCGACATCGCCGATTCGCTCGGGCTCGATCATCCCTCGGGCGCGCTCGTCACCGACATCACAGCGCATACGGCGGCCGCCGATGCCGGGCTGAAGCGAGGCGATCTCATCGTGGCGATCGACGGGCAGAGCATCGATGATCCGGAAAGTCTCGGCTACCGGCTTGGCACGCGGCCGATCGGCGGCACGGCGTCCCTGAATGTCTTGCGCGATGCGAAGCCCGTGACGCTCAGCATGAAGCTCTTGCCCGCGCCGGAAATTCCGCCGCGCGATCCGATCAAATTCACAGGCTCCACGCCCTTTACCGGCGCGACGGCGATCAATCTGTCGCCGGCCGTCGTGGAAGAATATTCGATCGAGGGCGTGAAAGACGGCGTCGTGATCGAAGATGTCGAGGAGGGGTCGCGGGCGGCGCGGATCAATATGCAAAAGGGCGACATTATTCTGGGCGTCAACGATACGAAGATCACGACGACCCGCGATCTCGAAAAGATCATCGCCGGCAAACATGGTTATTGGAAACTGATCGTCGCGCGCAACGGCCAGGTGCTGACGAGCGTGTTGGAGTAAGAGCCTCATCCTCGAAAAGCGATGGCATTTTCAGCGGAGATGATGCGGCTGAAATGCCGCTTTCCTCGCGATCCATAGGCACTTTCAAGTGCGTAATTGCCTCATTCATCGGCTTATCCTTTTATGGAATCCTGACGTGAACGCAGGGATTGCGCGATGGATTTGAAACTTGATGGAAAGGTTGCGCTGGTCACAGGCAGCAGCAAAGGCATTGGCGAAGGGATAGCCCGAGGGCTTGCCCGGGAGGGCGCAATTGTCATCGTCCACGGCCGAAACAGGATCAAAGCCGAGGAGGTCGCGCACGATATCATCGCCCAGGGCGGACGTGCCTATGCGGTTGTTGGCGACCTGACAAATGAAGACGAAGTGCAGCGCCTTACCGATGAGGCGCAGGCTTTCGCGAACCTTGTGAGGATCGTCATCAATAACGCCGGAGGCTCCGGCGAGACGGAAGATTGGTCCACGACGCAGCCCGAGACCTGGGCGGCTGGTTATGACCGAAACGTCCTCGCATCCGTGAGGGTGACGACTCGCCTCCTGCCAAGCATGCGGAAGGCGAAATGGGGAAGAGTCGTCAATATTTCCAGTCTGGCGGCGCTCATGCCACCCCCCAAAAGACCGGATTATGCGGCGGCCAAAGCGGCCATGATCGCAATGACCGCCTCTCTGGCGAAGGCTGTTGCGATGGATGGCATCACAGCGAACACCGTCTCGCCAGGAACGGTCCGCAGCATCAGCCTCGAGGAGGCCTTCCGGAAGGCGGCGGTCAACCAAGGACTTGCGGCAGATGCACCATGGATGGACATCGAGCAAAAGGTGTTGCCGATGTTCGCCCAAGTTCCCATGGGGCGGGTCGGAACGCTTGAAGAGATCGCCGATGCCATCGCGTTTCTTGTCAGCCCCCGAGCCAGCTACATCACCGGAGCAAATCTGCGGCTTGATGGCGGGATGTGGCCGGGGCTTTAGCTTTTCGCTTCGAGCGAAGCGGCAACCGGTTCGCGTAAAGAGAGCCGACTTCGTCTCAGCTACTCGAACTTATTGCTCTTCGGAAAGCCGCGCGGCGGCAGGCGGCCTGCTTCGGCGCGCTGGCCGATCCACTCCTTGAGATCGGTTTTGCCGACTGTGAACACGCGGCCCGCGGGATCCTTCCAGGAAAGCCCGTCCTTCAGCGTGAAGACCTTAATGTCAGAGACGTTGCCGTCCTTGTATTTTTGCAGACGCACGCCCTTGCCGCGCGCCATTTCCGGCACCTGATTGAGCGGAAAGACGAGAAGCCTGCGGTTCTCGCCGATGATCGCGACATGATCGCCCTCGGCCGGGATGATGAGCGTGGCATTGAAGGGCTTGTCGACGCCCATCAATTGCTTGCCCTTGCGGGTGCCGGCGATCATCTCGTCTTGCGGCGCGACGAAACCGCGGCTGTCGGTTGCCGCGACGAGCATCTTGGCGCCCGCCGTATAGGGGAAGACCGCGACGATCTCCTCGCCCTCGCCAAGATCCGCCATGAGGCGGATCGGTTCGCCGTGGCCACGTCCGCCCGGCAGTTTGGCGGCATCGAGCGTGAAAATCTTGCCGTCCGTTGCGAGAACGAGAATTTTCGAAATGCTTTCCGCAAAAAACGATGACTTGAACTGATCGTCGCCCTTGAATTGCAGGCTCGACAGATCGGCGACATGGCCTTTCAGCGCGCGAATCCAACCCTTTTCGGAGACGACGATCGTCACCGGCTCGCGCTCGACCATGACGCTTGCGAGATCGAAATCGGCAGCATCGGGCGCTTCGTCGAAGGTCGTGCGGCGCCGGCCAAGCGCGGTGTCGGGTGCGAATTTCTTTTTCAACTCGCGGATCTGCGCGGTCAGCGCCTTCCATTGCCGGGTCTCGCTCGCCAGCAATTTTTCGATCTCGCTCTTTTCCTTTTCGAGATCGTCATGTTCGCGCCGAAGCTGCATTTCCTCAAGCCGGCGCAGGCTGCGAAGCCTGGTGTCGAGAATATAATTGGCCTGAACATCGGAGAGTTCGAAGGTGGCCTTCAAGGCGTCTTTCGGTTCGTCCTCTTCGCGGATGATGCGGATCACTTCATCGAGATGGAGGAAGACGATCAGCATGCCGGCCAGAACTTCGAGCCTGTGCTCGATCTGACCGAGACGATAGCGCGAGCGCCGCACCAAAACATCGCGGCGATGGTCGAGCCATTGCTGCAACGCCTCCTTCAAGGAGATCACGCGCGGCACGACGCCATCGACGAGAACATTCATGTTCATCGGAAACCGGCTCTCGAGTTCGGTGAGCTTGAAGAGCTGTTCCATCATCATGACGGGATCGATGGTGCGCGAGCGAGGCTCGATGACGACGCGGACGTCTTCCGCCGATTCGTCGCGGATGTCGGCGACGAGCGGCAGCTTTTTTTCATTCAGCAGCTCGGCGATCTTCTCGATGAGCCGCGACTTCTGCACCATATAGGGGATTTCGGTGACGACGACCTGCCAGACGCCGCGCGTACCTTCTTCTTTCGTCCAGCGCGAACGCAGGCGAAACGAGCCGCGCCCGGTCTTGTACGTCTCGGCGATCGAGGCTTTCGGTTCGACGATAATGCCGCCGGTCGGAAAATCGGGCCCGGGCGCGAAAGCCAAAAGATCATCGACGCTGGCGTCAGAATGCGCGATCAGATGCAGCGCCGCATCGCAGAGTTCGGCGACATTATGCGGCGGTATGGATGTCGCCATGCCGACCGCGATGCCTTGCGCGCCATTGGCGAGCAGGCCCGGAAAAGCCGCGGGCAAAACCACCGGCTCTTTTTGATCGCCGGAATAATTGTCGCGGAAATCGATCGCATCTTCGTCTATGCCTTCGAGCAGAAGCCGTGCGACTTCAGTCATGCGCGCTTCGGTGTAGCGATAGGCGGCGGCGCTGTCGCCATCGATATTGCCGAAATTGCCTTGCCCATCGACGAGCGGGTAGCGCGACGAAAAATCCTGCGCGAGGCGTACCAGCGCATCATAGATCGCCTGATCGCCATGCGGATGGAACGAACCCATCACGTCGCCGACAATCTTCGCGCATTTCTTGAAAGCGGTGCCCGGATCGAGCCGCAGGATCTGCATGCCATAGAGAATGCGGCGGTGGACCGGTTTCAAACCGTCGCGCGCATCGGGCAGGGCCCGCCCCATGATGGTCGAAAGCGCGTATTGCAGATAACGCTCTTCGAGCGCTTCGCGCAGATTGACGGGATCGGTGCTGCCGCCGGCGGGCGGCGCGGGTGGAACGATAGTCTTTGCCATGATTTTCGAACGGCTAAACGATGCCCCGAGTCGGTGCAAGCGTTACGGCTTTATACGTAGGGATTAAAGCGAATTGACACGGATGTTTTTCCCCGCGTTGTGTGGCGAAGCTGCACTAGCGAAGAAAATCTGCGGGCATTATGGCTTTTTAGATTCGAATCTTCACCTTCTGACCTCGGAATTCACAAAGGCAATTTGCACACACTCACATATTTAACATTTCTCATTGTTATAAATCGAAAGCAGCCTGGACAAACGCACAGGCTTTTAAGACCGGACGGCTGGCTAAATAAGGCCGAAACGAGACAGAGCTGCGGAAAGAGACAAGAGACGGATGATCAGGACCTTTGCCATTTTTAGCTGCGTCGTCGGTTTTTTCGCCATTGTTCTGGCCGTAGCGAGCATGCCGCAATCGGGTGACGTGGAAGCCAGGGAGACGGCGGCCTCGGTCGACGGCTGCACGACGCGCGAAGTGGCGCTTGACGAGGGCTATGGCGTGAGCCGCAAAGTGTCGCAGCAGGTTTGCGCCGCCGGCGGCACGCAATAATCGACTGATCTTAGGCGGCGATTCTCGCTTTTCACGCGGATTTGGAAATCTCGGCCAGATAGGCATGATGCGCCGCAGGCATGGCGAGGCCGCGCGGCGCGAAGAGGTCACGCATCAGAAAATATTCCGTCAATCTAAACCCGTCGCGAATGTCGCAATGTGCCGGCTTCGTGCCTTGATCCGCGCCGCGGAGAAAGGCCGGCAAGGGCAGGAGCTTGTCGCGATAGGGTGCGCCCGCTTCGCGCGATACGGCGCGGCCGGATTTTGGCGAGACATAGATCAGATCCTCACTGCGGCCGGTTGCCGCGCATGTATCGAGATCGAGACCGAATCCCAGTTCGGCGAGGATCACCATTTCGAATCGCACGAGCATCGCAGGGATGTGCTCCGACGTATCGAGTTCGTCGGCGATCAGCGAAGCGGCGCGATAGAGACTTTGATGCGGGTCGCGTTCCGGCATCAGCCGCAGAAGACTCGTGATGAGGTTCAAGGCATGCAGAGCTTCGCCATTTGCTAAAAACCGCGAGGCTCGCAAGGCCGTCGCCTCGACGGCGAAGGTACCGAGGTGTTCATCGAGCCTGGCGCGCCAGACGAGATCGGCCTGATTGCCTGGCTGCAGTACCGCATGCATGCGTTTGGAGCGGCCGCCTTTGACAAGGCCCAGATGCCGTCCATGCGCTTGCGTCATGACTTCGAGGATGACACTCGTCTCGCCATATTTTTTGAGGCCGGTGATCAATCCTTCGTCGCGCCATTCCATGACTTAAGTCCGTTGACAATTGTCCGAAGAGTTACCGAAAAGTTCACGGGCCTCCGTGAGTCGATGTTTCAATTCGGTTTCAAGCGTGAACGCATTCAACCCAAAATCGCCACACTTAAATTGCACTGTTTCTACGTCCGATATGCGTGTTCTTTTTTGTTGTTTGCATGCATCACATCTCAAATGAAATGTGTCTTTTGCATGTACCTCATGGGAATACCCATATTGTGATCGGCCATGAGGTTGACCACCAAAACATTATCAAACAAGTCACCATAAAGGAAAAGAAAGACCGCGATGAAATGAATGCTTGAACTGGTTATGCCAGTCTCTCGATTGACGAATGTCAAAGCATGAACGCGGTGTCTCTCCTTTAAAGCGCTCTTAAGATTGGGGGGTGCAAACCAACGGTCTAAGATGCGTGTTTCCGGCTAAACGAGGTTAAAAAAAATGATGCGTAATATCCTTCTGACGAGCGTTGCGGTCATCGCAACTTCCGCGTCGGCCTTTGCTGCCGACCTCCCGAGTCACCGGCAGGCTCCTCCGCCCTATATTCCGCCGCCGCCGCTCTTCACCTGGACCGGCGTCTATGTCGGTGGCCAGATCGGTTATGAGTTCGGCCGCGATAACGCCTTTTCGGGCTTTGGCGGATCGACGTCCTCGCCGACCGGCGTCGTGGGCGGCGCGCATATCGGCTA
>JAATEW010000360.1 GCA_015655535.1 Hyphomicrobiales bacterium
ATCGGCGGCATCGTCAGCAATGATAATTTCGTTCTGATCGCGGCGGGCCTGTTTTTCTGGGGCTGCGCGAGCGAGCGCCATCGCAATTTGTTTTTGTGCCTCGGGCTTATTCTCGCGGGCTGGACGAAGCTGACGGCCCTCGTTGGGCTCAGCGCCGCGGCAGGCTTTCTCGTTGTCTATTCCATATTGCATGATCGCAAGCCGCTTTTTCAACGCGCGCATTTCGCTCTGGCTTTCGCGGTGCTTCTGGGATTTGTGCCTTATGCGGTCAATTGGCTGCGAGCCGGCCATCTTCTCTATGTGCCGCAAAACAGCTTTTGGGTGCTGCCCGCCGATCAGCGTCCAGACCTCAATATCTTGACCTTCGTGCCCGTGTTTTTCTGGCACATCGCCGATAAATTTCCGGCCATGGACCGGATGATGAACGACACCCTGCCTCTGGCCCTCCTCGTCCTGGTCTCCTTGGCCGCGCTTGCCAGCCAGGACGAAGAGAGAGCCCGCCGCACCGCCATGAGCTTTCTTTTCGCGCTGGCGGTCTTCGTGCCGATCCATTTCCTTTATGCTTGGCAAACCTTTCTATCGGCGGGGCAGACCATCGATGCGCAGCCGCGTTATTATAACGAGCTCTGGCCGGGCTTCGCGCTGGCACTCGCTTTAGCCTGCACCACGATCGACCGGAAAAAACTCCCGCTCGCGACGATCGCCGTCTTGATCCTGTGCCTTCTGCCGACGGCGGCAGGACTGCTCATTTTCAGCCCGCCTGCCGCCTAGAGTCGGGATCGCTTTCAGACGCCGGCATCGAGTCCGCACCGGAGCCTGCATTTTCTGTCGTTTTTTCCTCGTGAGGTAAAAGATGCATAGTTTTCGCATGTTGCGAGGCCATCTCTCACCGCTATATCGATCTACAAGGAAACAATATCCGGAAAGATGAAAGGCACCCCATGGCCAACACGACGACGGAGCTTGAGACGCTCCTCATGCAGCGATCGCTGGACGACCCGCAGCTTCTAGCGGCGGCGGAGGCGGCCGAGGACTTCCGGATTCTGCCGGACGCGACGGTAATCAAGATCGGCGGCCAGAGCATCATCGACCGCGGCCGCGCGGCTCTCTATCCGCTCGTCGACGAGATCGTGGCCGTCCGCAAAGCCCACAAGCTGCTGATCGGAACCGGCGCGGGCACAAGGGCAAGGCACCTCTACTCGATCGCGGCGGGGCTTAATCTGCCGGCGGGCGTGCTCTCGCAGCTCGGTGCCTCGGTCGCCAATCAGAACGCCGTGATCCTGGGACAGCTTCTCGCGAAATACGGCATCTCCTCGGTCGACGGCGCCGGGCTCTCGGCCGTGCCGCTCTATCTTGCCGACGTGAACGCCGTCATCTTCAGCGGCATGCCGCCCTACGGCCTCTGGATGCGCGCCGCCGCTGAAGGCGTCATTCCGCCCTACCGCACCGACGCCGGATGCTTCCTCCTCGCCGAGCAGTTCGGCTGCAAGGCGATGATCTTCGTGAAGGACGAAAAAGGCCTCTACACCGCGAATCCGAAAACCTCGAAGGACGCCACCTTCATCCCGAAGATCTCGGTCGATGAGATGAAGGCGCGGGGGCTTCACGACTCGATCCTTGAGTTCCCGATGCTCGACCTGCTCAAGGCGTCGCATCACATCCGCCAAGTGCAGGTTGTGAACGGCCTCGTTCCCGGCAATCTCACCCGCGCGCTCGCAGGCGAGCACGTCGGCACTATCATCACCGCGAACTGACCCATCATCCCCAAAAGTCGCAGACTTTCGGGACTAAAATGATGGGCAATTGAAAAGCTTGGACGAAACCCGCTTCAGAGAATCATTGTCATGGCCAAACACACCACCAGCATCAAGCACGTCGCCTCGCCGCTCGCGCGCCAGACGCTTCTCGACGGCGCACTCACCAGCCCCGTCGCCGCCAAGCGCCCGGCCCGACTCCTCCCCTGGCTTCAGGTCGTGAAGATCGGCGGGCGCTCCATCATGGATCGCGGCGCCGACGCGATCTTGCCCGTCGTCGACGAACTCCGGAAGCTTCTGCCCGAGCACCGTCTGCTCATCTTGACCGGCGCCGGCATCCGCGCCCGCCACATCTACAGCGTGGGCCTCGATCTCGGCCTGCCGGTTGGCTCGCTCGCCCCGCTCGCTGCGAGCGAGGCTGGCCAGAACGGCCATATTCTCGCGTCGCTGCTCGCGCCGGAGGGGGTCTCCTATATCGAGCACCCTACCGTCGCGAACCAGCTCGCGATCCACCTCACCGCCGCCCGCGCGGTGGTGGGGAGTGCCTTTCCGCCCTATCACCACCACGAGTTCCCGACCTCGCGCATTCCGACTCACCGGGCTGACACCGGCGCGTTCCTGCTCGCCGACGCGCTCGGCGCGGCCGGTCTCACGATCGTGGAGGACGTGGATGGCCTGTATGATATCGACCCCAAGGGCCCCGGCGGGGAGAAGGCGCAGCTTGTTCGCGAAGCAAGCGCCACTGATCTCGCGAAGCTCAAGGGCTCGCTGCCATTCGACCATGCGCTCCTGGAGGTCATGGCAAATGCCCGCCAACTTGAGCACGTGCAGGTCGTGAACGGTTTAGTGCCGGGCAGGATCACCGCCGCGCTGCGCGGCGAGCCTGTTGGGACGCTCATCCACACCAGCGTGAGACCGGCCTGAGACCTTACCCCGCGATTTTCGACAAGTCCGCGACCGTATGGACCGCGCTGCGCACACCATTGAGCAGCCGCAGCCGGTTCAAACGCAGACTCGCATCGCTCGCATTGACCGTGACCTTATCGAAGAAGGCATCGACCGGCGCGCGAAGCTGCGCCAGCGCCCGCATCGCGCCTGAAAAATCATTCTGGTCGATGGCGCCTTCCGCGTCCTTGGCGGCCTGATCGAGCGCGCTCGCAAGCGCCTGTTCTTCCGCTTCGCTCAGAAGCGCCGCGTCATAGGGCGCGCCGAAAGACTCAATGTCTTCTTTCGACTGTTTCTTTTCTTCCGCCTTTAAAATATTCGCAGCGCGGCGATAGCCGGCGAGCAGATTGGCGCCTTCCGGCGTATCGAGAAAAGCGCCAAGCGCCTCGACACGCCGCACGATCATCAAGAGATCGTCCTGGCCTTTGAGGCCGAAGACGGCGTCGATCAGATCGTGCCGTGCGCCCTTGTCGCGCAGATAGACCTTCAGACGATCGGCGATGAAGGCCAGGGTTTCATCGAACAGGCCGCTTCGCTCATCCGCGAATTTGGTCAGCTCCGCCGTGAACTCCAACTCGGATTCGGGTGTCGCCGAGATCTTCTCACCCTGCCGCACAAGCTGCAATTCATGCACACGCTCATAGGGTTTCAAGACGGCGGCGAGATCCGAGAACCGTGCGAAATCCGCATCGGCCGGTTCGCCTTCGCCCGAGAACCGCGCTTCGACATAGCGATGGACGGCTTCATAAGCGCCTTTCGCGGGCGCGCGGGAAAACTCCCAGGCCCAGGGGCCGCCATGCACGAGCGTATCGAGTTCGTGCTCGTCGCTGTCGTCCTGGTCCTTGATGCCTTGCAGCGTATGTGTCGGCACAGCCTCGGCGATCCGCGCATGATTGACGAAGCTTGTCGCGATCATAGCCCGCAAGGCGAGCCGCAGATCGTTTTCGAGGATCAAGCGAATGATGCCAAGCGCGGCGCGGCGTAAGGCGAAAGGATCCTTGCTGCCGGTCGGCCGCTCGTCGATCGCAAAGAAACCGGTCAGCACGTCGATCTTGTCGGCCAAAGCGACGGCGATGGAGACGGGCTCGGACGGAACACGGTCGCTTGGGCCTTGCGGCCTGTAGTGATCTTCGATCGCCGCTGCAACGGTCGGAAGTTCACCCTGCGCCGCCGCGTAATAGCGGCCCATCAAACCTTGCAGCTCGGGAAATTCGCCGACCATCTCAGATACGAGATCGGCTTTGGCCAGAAAGGCCGCGCGCTCGCAAGGCACAGGATCGGCGCCGATGAAGGCTGCGAGATCGCGCGACAAAAGCATCAGCCTTTTGACGCGCTCGCCTTGCGTGCCGAGCTTTTCGTGAAAGACGATGTCATCCAGTTTCGGCAGACGATCTTCGAGCTTGATGGCGAGATCGGTCTCCCAGAAAAATTTCGCATCCGACAGGCGCGAGCGCACGACTCGGCCATTGCCGGCGGCGATCGCCACGCCGCCGTCGCTCGCAACGAGATTCGACACGAGAATGAATTTATTGGCGAGCTTGCCGTCGGGGCCACGCAACACAAAGCATTTCTGATTGATGCGGATCGTCGTGCGGATCACCTCCGGCGGAATTTCGAGGAAAGCCTCTTCGAAGGAGCCAACGAGCACGACAGGCCATTCGACCAGACCCGCGACCTCGTGCAAAAGCGCATCGTCCTCGATGAGGTCGAGGCCTTGGGCCTGCGCCAATGTGCGCGCATCGTGCAGAATGATGTCGCGCCGACGCGCCGGATCGAGCACCACTTTGGCGGCATCGAGCGCGCTCGCATAATCGTCGAAGCGCCGCACTTTGAACTCTTGCGGCGCCATGAATCGATGGCCGGAGGTCATATTGCCCGCAGCGATGCCGTCGATCTCGAACGGCACGATATCCGGCTCTTCGCCTTCCGGCCCGAAGGTCGCAACGATCCGGTGCAGCGGCCGCACCCAGCGCAGCGAATCGCTGCGCACGGAAGGAGCGCCCCAACGCATGCTTTTCGGCCAGGGGAAGGTACGCACGATCGACGGAATCAAATCGGCCAGGACGGCGAGCGTCTCGCGCCCTGCCCGCTCGACGACGGCACTATAGAATTCGCCCTTTTTGACATCCTTCTGGATGGTCGCCTGGTCGAGCGAGGTGAGGCCCGCGCTTTTCAAAAAGCCCTGCACGGCAGCCTCGGGCGCGCCGACGCGCGGGCCTTTTTTCTCCTCGCGCGTATCGGGCTGGCGCAAGGGAATGCCCGCCACATGCAAGGCGAGCCTGCGCGGCGTCGCGAAGGCACCTGCGCCCTCGAAGGAAAGGCCATTCTCCGTCAGGCCGGCCGTCACCAGCCGTTTCAGATCCTCGGCGGCCTGGGCCTGCATGCGGGCCGGTATTTCTTCGGAGAACAATTCAAGGAGCAGATCGGGCATGGTCTCGGGTCGATTCGGGTGGCGGGCGGCTTGAGGGAGGATATTTGGCGCCGCAGCATGCTCTATAAACGCGTGGTGCTTCGCGACGAAACGAAAAGGGGGCGCATTGCCCTCCGCTCAAGTTAAGTTCATAAATTTAATAGATTTAACACGAGGATACCATGACGGAATTCACGCCAATATCCGCCGCTTTGGGAGGAGCCTTGATCGGGCTTTCGGCTTTGATCCTGTTTCTGCTCGATGGCCGCATTGCGGGAATCAGCGGCATTCTGGGAAGTTTTCTCGCCTTTCGCCCTGGCGAGATCCTGTGGAGGCTCGCCTTTCTCGCCGGGCTTATCGCCGCGCCTGCCCTCTATGCCGCGGCGGGCGGGCACGTACCGCCGCTGACGGTCACGTCTTCGATCCCGCTTTTGCTGATCGGCGGCTTTCTCGTCGGATTTGGGACCAGGCTCGGCAATGGCTGCACCAGCGGCCATGGCGTCTGCGGCATCGCGCGCCTGTCGCCGCGCTCGATCGCGGCGACGCTCATCTTCATGACGGCGGCAGGTGTCACCGTCTTCATCATGCGCCATGTTGCGGGGTGATCAGACTATGCCAGCCATTCTCATAGCGCTCGTCAGCGGCCTCATCTTCGGCGTGGGCCTTGTCATCTCACAAATGATGAATCCGGCGAAGGTGCTCAACTTTCTCGATGTCGCGGGACATTGGGACCCAAGCCTCGCCTTCGTCATGGCGGGCGCCATTCCTGTTGCCGCGCTCGGATTTTACTTGGGCCGCAGGCGCGCGGCTCCGGTCTTCGCGAAAACATTCTCGACGCCAGCGCAAACCAAGATCGACTTTCGCCTGATCGTTGGCGCCACGCTCTTCGGTATCGGCTGGGGTCTCGTCGGCTTTTGCCCAGGCCCCGCGCTCGCCGCGCTGCAATCAGGCCGCCACGAGGTTTTTATTTTCGTCGCGGCGATGATCGCGGGGATGCTCGCTTTCGGCATTTCCTCCGTTTGAAATTCAGCTTTTTCATCTAAGCCGACTTTAATTCGAAACCGGCAGTTACCGCTTTGCGCCCAACACCGCTTTTATCGTTCTCGAAAGCAGATGTCCGTCGCGCCAAATCAGATTTTCACGCCAGCCGCACCTTCAGCAAATGTGTGCGGCAGGCGCAATTCTTATGCGGGCCGCTTCCCGGACTCGGGTCCGTTCATCAGGGCATATTCTGCACGTGGCGAATGGCCGAAGAGCTTCTTGTAGGCGCGGCTGAAAGCGGCCTCCGATTCATAGCCGATGCGTAAGCCGATCTCGCCCACGCGAGCGTCTCGCCTTGCGAGCATGTCCCGCGCCAAAGCCAAGCGCCATTCATTTTGGTAGCGCAGTGGTGAGCGCCCAACGAGAGCCGTGAACCGTTCGCAGAAGCTGGAACGGGACATGCTGGCAAGGTCCGCCAGGGCATTGATGCTCCAACCCTGCAACGGTCTCTCGTGAATGGCTTTCAAGGATCGGGCGATGCGCGCATCGGCAAGTCCGCCGAGCCACCCGGACGTCTGTCCTTTGTAGACCCAACTGCGCAGCACGCGGATAACGAGAAGATCGATTATCCGGGAAATCATCAAGGCCGCGCCCGGCTGGACGTCCTCTGCTTCGATCATCAAGAAACGCAACATGCCATCGATCCAACCTGCCGCATCGGCACGCCGGATATGAATGCACTGAGGCAGAGCGAAGATCATGCCTCGAAGGCTGTCGGGATCGAACCAAAAGCGGCAGACGACGACGGTCACGCCTGGATGTAACGCGACCAGCCGCGATTCACCACGGCCGCGGGGTAGCAGCACCAGGTCGCCTGTGTCGATAACGAAGGAGGTCTGCTTATCATCGCTCTCAATATGTAACGCGCCAGCGGTAACCACGATGACATGGGCCTCCCCAGCATCCATGTCCATCTGCTCCGCCTCCGCAAGCGCCCGCAAAAAGACCCGATCCCCGGTAAGGCGGATTTGCGCCAGCACATGGGACAGGAGGTCGCCGAAGGTCGCGCCACGCAGTTCTCCTTCCGGATGAATGATCAAATTTTCTAGCATTTCCATCATGGTAGATCCGGGCTTCAGCCTGTAGATTTAGCAGCATAAGACCACGTTTTTCCGCGATAAGCCGCTGAAATCAAAGACTATCCTCACGGTATCCAGCACGTTCGGCGCCTTGCCAATAATCCGGACCATTGAGGCAAGGGTGCTCCCTTTCAACCAACAGAACAGGACGTTTCCGGTGAGCAATCAAACTATCCAGACGACAGATTCTGGCGCTGCATCGCAATGGCTGAGATCTTATTATTTCGCACGCGCCGCCTTTTCCGTCGGCTGGGTAGCAGCGGCCTTCACCGTCGGAAAGAGCTCGCCGCCTATCCGGCGTGGGACGCGCTCGCCAATATCGGCGACGCGCAGCGCAGCGGCGGCGTGAAGGCCAATCCAAGTCAGGCGCTCAACGCGGCGGTTAGCACGGTCACAACAATCGCGGTCGTCATCGCCCTTGGACAAAGCCTGTGCGTAGTACTCGCGGTGTTCGGCGCCTGGGCCATTCTCTCCGGTCTGCTCCAGTTGGCGACTGGCGTGCGCCGTTGGAGAGCGGGGGCGCAGTGGGCGATGATTCTGAGCGGAGCTCAGTCGGCGCTTGCCGGTGCCTTCTTCGTTAAACAGGCAACCGGTGATGCCACTCCCAGCATCATGGATATCGCGCCTTATGCCGCGTTCGGCGCCTTCTACTTCCTCGTTTCGGCCGTGTGGCTGACCGTGGCGCAGACACGCAGGACCGCTGTCAAACCCACAGCTTAATCCTTATCCCGGGAGGCACGACCGGTGCACAAATTAACTGTTGCAGAAGTCCCGCACGAATGTCCGCTTTGACTTTCTGGTGATCCAAAGAACGGTCATTCCGGTGTCAGCCCGCCAAAGCATTCAGCCTGAGTGTTCGAATGCTTTGGGTCTGGGAGCAGAAAATGCAAACTAAGGAGCGATCCGATCTTCCGCTTTCTTGATAGCGCAAGTTAAGCCTCCCGTCCGCCCGCCTCCGTCTTCAGCCACGCCGCACCGCAGGCTTTGGCGAGATCGCGCACGCGCAGAATATAGCTCTGGCGTTCAGTCACAGAGATGACACCCCGCGCGTCGAGCAGATTGAAAATATGCGAGGCCTTGATGCATTGGTCATAGGCCGGCAGAACCATCAGATGGGTTTTGCCCTTGTCGCCCTTCATCAAAAGCGACCTGCATTCGGCTTCGGCATCCTTGAAGTGCTGAAACAAGGTCTCGACATTGGCGGCCTCGAAATTATGCCGCGAATATTCCTGCTCGGCTTGCTTGAACACATCGCCATAGCTGACGCGCGCGTCGCCCTCGCAGCCATTGAAGTTGATGTCGAAGATATTGTCGACGCCCTGCACATACATGGCGAGGCGTTCGAGCCCATAGGTCAATTCGCCCGACACAGGCGCGCATTCGATGCCCGCGACCTGCTGGAAATAGGTGAATTGCGACACCTCCATACCGTCGCACCAGCATTCCCAGCCAAGCCCCCATGCACCGAGCGTCGGGCTTTCCCAATCGTCTTCGACGAAGCGGATATCGTGCAACCCAAGGTCGATGCCGATCGCCTTCAGCGAGGCCAGGTAAAGCTCTTGAAGATTGTCCGGCGACGGCTTCAAGATGACCTGAAACTGATAATAATGCTGAAGCCTGTTCGGATTCTCGCCATAGCGCCCGTCCTTCGGCCTGCGCGAGGGCTGGACATAGGCGGCCCGCCAGGGGCGCGGCCCAAGCGAG
Organism: Hyphomicrobiales bacterium; assembly: GCA_015655535.1. Classification (GTDB taxonomy): domain Bacteria; phylum Pseudomonadota; class Alphaproteobacteria; order Rhizobiales; family Beijerinckiaceae; genus Methyloferula. The sequence continues at coordinate 8,934 of JAATEW010000360.1, forward strand.
CGCAAGGTCGTCGCGGGATGAAAAGTCCCAGCCCCCACTTCCATGTCATAGGGCTGCAGGATGACGCAGCCTTGCGCCGCCCAGAAGGTCTGCAAGGTCAGGATCAGACCTTGGAAAGACCGCGTCGGGTCGAGAGAGCCTTGAGAGGGCGCCAAAGGCGCGGCAGCGGATGTGGACATCGATGATCCTGAACCGGCATGGCGCCCGGCGACGCGCGGAAATCTAGAGCATGATCCCAAAAGTTGCAGACTTTTTGGATAGGATCATGCGGCGATCATGCTCTAATCCGCGTTCGGCGCGATTGAAAGCGAACTTTTCGCAGTCGCGAACGGACCCTTATTTCAACCGTCACCGCGCTTACGCGGCGCGGGAAGGGTTAATCA
>JAATEW010000086.1 GCA_015655535.1 Hyphomicrobiales bacterium
CAAACCCAAAGTAAAGATCACCGCCTGCCCGGCGTTGAGGATCGCGAGCGACACATAGGTCTTGATGCTCATGCGTTCATAAACCGCCATCGACGCGTCGTAGCGTTCCGACTCGCGCTCCTCGGCGTTGAAATATTTCACCGTCTCGAAATTGAGGAGACTGTCGATCGCCTTCGTATTGGCGTCCGTGTCGCTCTCATTCATCGAACGGCGAATGGCGATCCGCCAATTGGTGGCGCCAAGCGTGAAGCCCATATAGGCCGTGATCATCACGAGCACGACGGCGACATAACGCCAGTCGAACTGGAAAAAGAACACGCCGAGCACGAGCACGAATTCGACCGCCGTCGGTATCGCGGTCAGCATGATCGTGCGCACGATGGTCTCGATCGAATTGCGGCCGCGTTCGAGCACGCGGGTGAGGCCGCCCGTCTTGCGTTCGAGATGAAAGCGCAGCGACAGAAGATGCAGGTGCTTGAACACATCCTTGGCCAGACGCCGCACCGCATGCATCGCGACATCGGCGAAAATCGCGTCGCGGATTTGGGTGAAGAGCGCCATGCCGATGCGCAAGACGCCATAGGCCAAGGCCAACGCCAATGGCCCCGCGAGGATCGGCCAAAGCCCATGGGCATTTGTGCCCTCCGGCGCCGTCAGCGCATCGGTCGCCCATTTGAACGAATAGGGCACCGCGATCGTGAAGAGCTTGGCGAGCAGCAAAAGCGCGATGGAAAAATAGACGCGCCGCTTCAGGTCCGGCCGGTCCGACGGCCAGATGTAAGGCGACAGCTTGCGCATGGCCGAACCGAAGCTCGCTTCGAGCCGGACGTCTTCAAGCACATGCAAAGCGGGAAAGCGGAAGAAAGAAGCGAGCATCTCGATGTCGTGCAGGGACCGCGCCTCGATGGCGCACAGGCGAAGGATCAGCGTTAACGAACAGCCATGCCCCATCACGCTATGCATTTCAATGACATAGCGTGTGCAAAGGAATGAAGTTCAGGCTCTATATAAGCGCTCTTGCCGCAAAGCGCAGATGAAAGTTGGCGGTGCCTCAGTTTGCCAATTTAAGGCTGGCCGCGGCGAGCTATCTGAAGCGGCCCTCGATATCGCATGAGAGGGTCACCGCCAGCAATGCGGGTTCGTTGAAATCCTCCCTGCACGAGATCAGGCGGCCTCGGCCACTTTGATCGATATACGGCCAACTCTGTTTACTGGCTTGACCTTCAATTCGATGTCGTTGCCTAAGGCCCGCAGCACATCAAGCAGCCGCTCAAGAGAAAAGCCGGAGGTACGGCCCTTTAGAAGCTTGGAGAGATCTGGCTGAGCGATACCTACCTTTGAGGCAGCCTCTGTTTGTGTCAGCTTCCGCTCATCAATTTGGTTTTTGAGAGCCAAGATGAGCTGGGCCTTGAGGCGGGCCTCTTCAGGTTCAGCAATGCCAATATCGGCAAATACATTACCACTGCCGCGTGTGATCGAGGTATCGTTCTTCATGAGTATCGCTCTCTTTACGTTGGTTGGCCTTAGGCTGTTTTTTGCTCTTTGTAGTTTTCCTCATAATGCTATTCTGCAAGCTTGAGCCTGGACTTAATCAAGCTCATGTCATGTTGCGGCATCTCGCCGCCCTTCTTCGATTTCTTTTGAAACGCGTGAAGGACATAGATCACGCCTTCGAATTTCACCGTGTAAACCGCGCGATATGTATCCCCGTCGAATCGTCGACAATCTCCAAAACACCGGCTCCCTTGAAGCCACGCATCGGCTTTGCGTCTTGGTGTTTTCCACCGGTCTGCGCTTCGAACAGCGCCAGCCCAAAGACGAGCTTCACATCGGAAGGCATGTCACTCAGGTCTTCTTTGGCTGAGCCTACCCATTCGACAGGCTTTATTGCCTTCATAAATCTCGCGCCTATGGTTATAGTTAAATTACTATAATTGCGACTACCGATTTATCAAGGCCGGAGTTGCGCAGATAGCTTCCGAGGCTATCAAGCATAGGCCTGGGCATTCGTCGGACCCAGCAAGCACCTGCGGATCGTCTGATTGAACCATGGAGTGAAGTAGGGGGCGCGCCGGCTTGTCCGCGCTCAGTCGGCCTGGCTGGGGATGACGAAGACCTGCCCCGGATAGATCAGCTTTGGATCGCGGATCTGCGACGCATTAGCCGCATAGATCTCCGTATAGCGCTTCCCGCGGCCAAGCGTGTCGCGGCTGATGCGCCAGAGATTGGCGCCCTGCTCCACCGTCGCCGTCTGGATCTCCATGACGACAGCCGAAGCCGATTGGTCCGCCGAGGCCACGAGGCCTTCGGCGCCCGGGGGCGGTACGACAGCACGCTCCGGTTGCGCGGATTGATTTGAGGCCGAAGGCCGAGGCGAAACATGGCTCAGCGCATTGCCCGCGTCCGAGCGCGTCGCGGCGGGCACGTCATGTTCTTGCGAAGCGAGACGTGGTGCTTTCTCCGGCCCTTTCGCAAGCGCCGGTGACGACGGAACGGCTGGCGGCGAAGCCGTCGCCGCGGCCTCCTTCTGACCGTGGGCCGGCATATAGTCGAAAGGCACTTCCGCGCGGGCAATCACGCTGCCGGATTTTTCGATCTGATCGGCGCGCACGGCATAATGGCCAGGCACGAGACCCTTGACGACTTTCACCGACCAGCGGCCATCCGGGCTTACCGTGACCTCGGCGAAGGAACTGCCGTTCAAATAGAGCCGCAAATGGGCGCCGGGCGCGGCGACGCCAGTGGCGAAAAACCCGCCCGGTTCGACGATCTCGGCGGTTTTAATCGCGACCTGCGGTTTGACCGGCTTTGCCTCGTCCCCCGGCTTTGCCGGCGCAGGCGGCTCGGCTTTGGGTACTTCCGCCTTGGCGGTCGGGTCGGCCAAGAGAACCGTTGCTTTGCCGGGCTCGGCCAAGGCGACCATGACCTCGCCCTTGCCTTTGGCTGGGACCGACACGGCCACAGTCTGATCCGAGACGACAGGCGATCCCGAAGGCGGCGTCAGGCGCAGCGAAAGCCCATGTTCGCCCGGAGCCAGTGGCGGCGGCACAAAGGCGAATTGTCCGGCCGCGTCGGATTTCCCCTCGGCGATAACTTTGCCATTCGCGACGACGGCCACCTGGCTATTGGGCTCGGCATGGCCCGCGATGACCGTATCGCCGGTAGGCTCGACCCGCACCACGTCGAATTTGGGGGGCGCAATCGGCGGCGCAGCTTGAGGAGAAGCAGGCGTCTCGATCGCGGCCAAAGGCGCGGGCGCGCCCGCAACGCCCGAATCGGTGCTAGCGAGAGGCCCGGGCGGCGACGTCACGGCACTTTGCGGCTTCGGCGCCACATTGCCATGAAGCTCCAGCGGCGCATCCGCCTCCGGCAAGCGCGTTTTCATCCAATAGACGGCCAGCGCCGCGATCACCAGGCAGGGGCCGAGAATCAAAGCGATGATCTTAGAACGGTTCATGCCTCTGCCTTCTTTGTCTGAAAATCTACCGTGCCGGCGAGGGGCTTGCCACCCGTTTTATAGGCAAACCCCGCGTTTTCTAAGGCTGTGCGCCCAAAACATGCGCCTACCACCTTGACCATGGTGCTTTCCGCAAGCGAGAACCCGCTCATGACAGCTATTTCAAGCGAGGCCCTCTCCACGCGCCGCATCCGCACGATCTGCGTCTATTGTGGGTCGTCCGCTGGCGCCGAGCCGCTTCATCATGAGGCCGCGCGCAAGCTCGGCACGATCATTGGCAAGGCCGGCCTCGGGCTGGTCTATGGCGGCAGCAATATGGGCCTGATGGGCATGATCGCGGGCGCCGTCGCAGAGGCCGGCGGCAAAGTCACCGGAATCATTCCGGACTTTCTCATCAACGAGAAGAACACCTTGAAAGCCGATCACGAGCAGATCGTCGTGCCGGACATGCACACGCGCAAACGCCTGATGTTCGAGCGCGCCGACGCCTTTGTGGCTCTGCCCGGCGGGATCGGCACATTGGAAGAACTCGTCGAGCAAATGACCTGGGTGCAGCTCGAACGCCATTCGAAGCCGGTGGTTCTGGCCGACATCGGCGGCTTTTGGCGGCCCCTGCTCGCGCTTTTCGCGCATATGCGCGAACAGGGCTTCATCCATTCGCGTTTCGAAGTCCGCTATCTCGTCGCCGAAAAGATCGAGGATATTTTGCCGATGATCGAGACGGCGGCGGCCGAGGCCGAACGGCGCGGGTTGAAAAAAGAGACGATCGATCCGCGTTTGTGAGGCTAATCCGGTCCTTAGTTTTGAATTTTGCGCACAAGACTGTCGGCTTTGTGCGCAGGTCGGTCGTTCAGGGGTTGCCCGTGAATCCCCCGAAGCAGACGTTTGATCCGGCAAATTTCAGTTGCTTGAGCAATCGGAATTCGTCCCGCGGTCGTTTGCAACTGCGCCCCGCGGCGCCAGCCAACGCCGTACCGGTGTTGGCCGCCGTTTCGTTGCCTGCGTCCATTAGATCACGATGATTTTGGATGGAATCATCCAAAATCATAAAACGTGATCGATCTCATAAGTGTGGAGCGGGATAGCAGATAAGTTTACGCAATCTGCGTAAACTTGATTGCTGGGCGGAAAACCGCTCACACTTTTCCTCATCCCGCTCTAGCAAACAGGCGATCATGCAAGCTCTATGCGGTCTTGCCGAGCAGCGGATCGAGCAAGCCTTTTTTGTCCATCGCACGCATATCGTCATAGCCCCCGATATGTTTGCCATCGATGAAGATCTGCGGGACCGTGTCGCCGCCATTGGCGCGCTTGGTCATCTCCTTGCGCAATTCCTTCGACCCGGTCACGTCGATTTCCTTATAGGTCACGCCTTTCTTTTTAAATAAGGTTCTCGCGTCCGCGCAATAGTCGCAGGTCTGCGTTGCGTACATTTCAATTTCGGCCATCGTTTACTCCTGGCTCTCCAGATTGGGATTCCGCCCCTTTATAGAGCTCCGCCTCCGTCACGCCAAGCTCCGGCACGTACAACGCGGGCGACGGTTAGGACAGGTGGCTTTCAGCTCGCGAAATAACCCGGCTGGCCGATATCGGCGATGAGGCCGATCTTGGTGGGCTTCCAGCCCAGCCATTTCTGCGTCAAAGCGCTGGATGCCGGCATGTCGAGACCCGCGAACATTGCAAGCGGGCCGTAATAGTCGCCAGCTTCTTCCTGCTTGATCGAGACCACGGGCACGTTCAGCGCACGGCCAATTACTTCAACGATCTGGCGCATAGGCACACCCTCTTCACCGACGGCATGATAGATTCCGTCTGCAACGCCTTTCTCCAGCACGAGACGATAGAGAGGGGCGACATCCAGTCTGTGCGCCGCCGCCCAACGAGCGCTGCCGTCACCGACATAAGCGGCCGCGCGTTGCTGGCGCGCGCCTTCAACCAGATAGGTGATCAAACCGGCTTTGCCGTCAGCGCCATGCACTTGCGGCAGGCGTACCGCCATCGCGCGCACGCCGCGCTTCGCATAGGCCAAACCGGCCTGTTCCGATACGCGTGGGACATGCGGGCTGGCGTCGCGCCGCATCTCTTCGGTGATCACAACGTTTGGCGCGATGAGGCCCGTTCCCGAGGTGACGATGAAGGGTTTGTTCGTGCCTTCCAGCACATCGCCCATCGCTTCGATCGCGCGTTTGTCGATCTGTCCGTTCTCCGCGAATTTGGAGAAATCGTGGATGAAGGCGAGATGGATCACGCCGTCGGCGTCCTTTGCGCCGCTCTTGAGGCTGTCGAGATCCTGCAGCGAGCCGCGATGAACCTCCGCGCCCAATGTCTTGAGCAACTCGGCGTTGGCGTCCGAGCGCGCAAGGCCGACGACCTGGTGCCCGTGCGCGATCAGTTCTCTTGTCGTTTCGGTACCGATGAATCCGGCCGCGCCGGTAATGAATACGCGCATGTAAGCTCTCCTTATTGTTGTCGAGCGAAACGATCAGTTCGCGAGCGCTATTCCGCCTTCGATCTTGATGACCTGTCCGGTCAGAAAGCTGTTGCGCATGCAGGTGAGATAAGCCTCCCCCGCCTCATCGGTGTTCCCCGGACGCCGCACCAATTGTTTCTGCGTCACCGCCATCAGCCTGTCGCGATAGCCTTCAGGGAACTTGTCCCACATTTCGGTTTCGATCAGGCCAGGGCAGACACAGTTCACGCGCACGGGGGCCAGATCGACGGCAAGGCCAAGCGCCAATCCTTCCACCGCGCAGGCACCGGCCGTCACGACGGGCAAGCCCTTCATCGGTCTGTGCGCGAGCATGCCGTTGGTGATGGTGTAGGAGCCGCCGGGCGGCAGCTTGGTCGCGCCATGC
>JAATEW010000321.1 GCA_015655535.1 Hyphomicrobiales bacterium
GCCCTCGTGACGCTTGGCTTCGGCCTTCTCATCGGACGCTGGTTGAAGGCATGGATCACGGCGCCTCTGGCCGACATGACCGAGGCGATGAACAAGCTTGCCGCGGGTGACAATAGCATTGCCGTTCCCTCGCTCGGTTGGAGGGACGAGATGGGCCAGATGGCCAAGGCCGTGCAGACCTTCAAGAAAAATGCGATCGAACAGAAGCGCCTTTCGGCCGAGGCGGCCGAGGCCCGCCGGATGACGGAAGCGGAGCGCGAGATTCACGAGGCCGAAAAGGCGAAGGAAGCCGAAGACAGGCAATTGGCCATCACCATGCTCGGCCAGGGACTCGGCTGTCTTGCCAATGGCGATCTGATGCACCGCATCGAAACGCCTTTTGCCGAATCGACGGAAAAGCTGCGTTCGGAATTCAATATTTCGGTCGAGCAACTCCAGAAGACCATGCTGACGATCATCTCGAATGCCGAAGCAATCCGCTCCGGCACCGGGGAAATCTCCGTGGCGGCCGATGATTTGTCGCGCCGTACCGAACAGCAGGCCGCAAATCTCGAAGAGACGGCGGCCGCGCTCGATCAGATCACGGCGACCGTTCGCAAGACGGCCGATGGGGCAACCCATGCCCGCGACGTCGTGTCATCGGCCAAAGCCGATGCCGACAAAGGCGGTCAAGTCGTCCGCCTCGCCATCGCGGCGATGAGCGGAATCGAGAAGTCGTCGCAGCAGATCGGCCAGATCATCGGTGTCATCGACGAGATCGCCTTCCAGACCAATCTCCTCGCTCTGAACGCTGGCGTGGAAGCCGCGCGGGCCGGAGATGCCGGCAGAGGATTTGCGGTGGTCGCATCGGAAGTGCGCGCGCTTGCGCAACGTTCCGCCGAAGCCGCCAAGGAAATCAAGAGCCTGATTTCGGCGTCGAGCGCTCAGGTCGACCAAGGCGTGGATCTCGTCGCAGAAACCGGCCAGGCGCTGGAACGCATCGTCGCGCAGGTCGCCGACATTAATAATGTCGTCTCCGAAATCGCCGCCAGCGCGCATGAACAGGCGACCGGCCTCAAAGAGGTCAATGCCGCGGTCAACCAGATGGATCAGGTCACGCAGCAAAACGCGGCCATGGTCGAACAGACCACGGCGGCCGCCTATTCGCTCAATCAGGAAACTGAAAAGCTCACGGCGCTTGTCAGCCGCTTCCAGGTCGGCCATTCGCAGCCGATGCGCAGCGCGCCGGCAAAAGGAGGCCGTCAATCCATGCCGGCATTGAAGGCGGTCGCAGGACGCGGAGGCTCGTCGGCCGTGCGCAAGCACGAAGCGGTGGCCGAAGACGGTTGGGAAGAGTTCTGAGCAGCCATGACATCCGAACTCGACACCCCACACGCAACTTTGGAGCTTGCCGAAGTCCTTGACCTCAAGGCCGCGGCGCCGCTCGCAAGCTCGCTTCTGGCTCATCGCGGCAGAGATGTCGCCCTCGACGCATCGCGGGTCCGCCGCTTGGGCGGACAATGCCTGCAGGTTCTTCTCTCTGCCAAAAACACGTGGAACGCGGATGAAATGTCGTTTGAATTCATCAATCCATCCGAGGACTTCGCCGATGCCCTTCTGGGTTTCGGTTTCTCTTTAGACAAACTCATGGATCAGGAATTGTCTCGATGAGTAAGACCGTTTTGACCGTAGATGATTCGCGTACCATGCGTGACATGCTGATGCTGGCGCTGACCGAGGCCGGGTACCATGTGGTCCAGGCCGAGGATGGCGTTCACGGACTCGAGGTTTTGAGAGCCACGGAGCCAGATGTCATCGTCACCGACATCAACATGCCCCGGATGGATGGATATGGGTTCATCAAGGGCGTGCGCGGTGACGAGCAGCATCGCACGATTCCGATCCTCGTCCTGACGACCGAAAGCGACGCCGAAAAGAAAGATCGCGCGCGCCGTGCCGGAGCGACGGGTTGGATCGTAAAGCCCTTCGATCCCGTCAAACTCGTCGATGCCATTCGCCGCGTCGCCACCTGAGTTCGTGAGGAATCCATGGCTATGGACGCAATGGCGGTCATCAAGCAGACCTTCTTCCAGGAATGCGAGGAACAGCTCGCAGAACTGGAGATGGGTCTTCTCGCGATCGAAAACGGCGATCACGATCAGGAAATCGTGAACGCGGTCTTCCGCGCGGTTCATTCGATCAAGGGCGGCGCTGGCGCCTTCAGCCTCGATGATCTCGTGCATTTCGCGCATATTTTTGAAAATACGCTCGATCTGATGCGCAGCAACCGGCTGCAGCCGACGCCGGAGGTCGTGAAGACGATGCTGCGGGCGGCCGATGTCCTGGCCGATCTCGTGCGCGCGGCGCGTGACGATGGCGATTTCGATGATGCGCGGACCGAGGCTCTCGCCCAGGAACTCGCGGCGCTGGGCAATGGCGGTGTGGCTGTTTCGGCAGCGCAGGAGAAGGAGGAAGAGGTCGACCTCTCGCAATTCCGTCCCCGGCCGATCGCCTTCAACTTCGACGAAGAACCAGCGGCGCCTGCGGAGCCGGAGAAGAAGACCTTTTCGATCCGCTTCAAGCCGAAGCCCGATCTCTACGCCAAGGCCAATGAAGCAGCCTTGCTGTTGCGCGAGATCGAACGGCTCGGCGTTGCCACGATCACCTGCGACACGAGCGAATTGCCGCTGTTGAGCGAACTCGATCCGGAAGGCGCCTATCTCGCCTGGACGGTCGAACTCAAGACCGATGCCGATGAAGCCACGATCCGCGAGGTCTTCGAATTCGTCGAATGGGATTGCGACTTGGAGATCAAGGGCGACGCAGCATCGGAAGCCGAAGAGCTCGACGTCTTGGCGCTCATCCGCAAGGTGCGCGAGGCGGTCGAGCCGGAAGCGGCGTCTGTCAGCCCGGAAGAATCCGTGCCCGCGAAAGCGCGCGAGCCCGAAGACCGCGGTCCTGTCAAATCGGCCGATATTCTGAAGATCGATCAGTCCAAGATCGATCAGTCCAAAGCCGATCATGCGGCATCAGGCCCGCAGCAAACGACGAGCCGCGTCGATCGCGATCGGTTGGACCGGCTGAGCGAGCTCGTCGGCGAACTCGTGATCAACCAGGCCATGCTGGCGCCGCGCGTCACCGAGGCCGGATTGGCGCGCGGCTCCGATGTCACGGTCGGTCTCGATGAGTTGGAGCAATTGACGCGCGGTATTCAAGACAGCGTCATGGCCATCCGAGCGCAGCCGGTGAAATCCGTCTTCCAGCGCATGCCGCGTCTCGTCCGCGAAGTCGCCGCCATGACGGGCAAATCGGTTCGTCTCTTCACCGAAGGCGAAAATACCGAAGTCGATAAAACGGTCATCGAACGTCTCGCCGATCCTTTGACGCATATGATCCGCAACGCGATCGATCATGGATTGGAAAAGCCCGAAAAGCGTCTCGCGGCGGGCAAGCCGGAAGAAGGCCTCGTCCGTCTGTCGGCCGCGCATCGCTCCGGCCGGATCGTGATCGAAGTCGCGGATGATGGGGCGGGCATCGACCGCACCCGCGTGCGTGCTTCGGCCGTGAACAAGGGTTTGATTTCAGCGGATGCGCAGCTCTCGGACGACGAGATCGACAATTTGATCTTCCTGCCGGGTTTCTCCACGGCCGAGAAGGTGTCGGACATTTCCGGACGCGGCGTCGGGATGGATGTCGTCAAGCGCTCGATTCAGGCGCTGGGCGGGCGTATCTCGATTACCTCAAAGCCGGGGCAGGGCTCGGTTTTCACCTTGAGCCTGCCGCTGACGCTGGCCGTGCTCGACGGCATGGTGGTGACGGTCGCGGGCCAGACGCTTGTCGTGCCGCTGACCGCGATCGTCGAGACATTGCAGCCGAAGGGCGCCGACGTGCATGGGTTTGGCGGCGGCGCGCGGGTGATCGCGATCCGCAACATGTTCACGCCTTTGATCGATGTCGGCCGCGAGCTTGGCTATCGCAATGAGGCGGCCGATCCTTTGACGGGCGTGGCGCTTCTCGTCGAATCGGAAGGCAGCATGCGCAGCGCGCTCCTCGTCGATGCCATCCAGGGCCAGCGCCAGGTCGTGATCAAAAGCCTCGAAGCCAATTACCGTCATGTCCACGGCATCGCCGCCGCGACCATTCTGGGCGATGGCCGTGTCGCTCTGATCCTCGATGTCGATGCCGTCGTCGCCAATTCGCGCGCGGACATGACGGCCTATCTTGAACCCAATCTCGCCTTAGCAGGTTAAGCCATGACCGAGATCACCAGAAACGTCAGTGGACGCGAGATCATCGCCTTTCGCATCGGCGCGCAGGAATTTTGCGTCGACATCATGTCGGTTCGCGAAATTCGCGGCTGGACGCCGGCGACCGCTCTGCCGCAATCGCCGGGTTTCGTGCGCGGAGTCATCAATTTGCGCGGCGCTGTCCTGCCGATCGTCGATCTTGCCGCGAGACTCGGATTTCCGCCGGCTGAACCCACGGCGCGGCATGTCATCATCGTCGCTCAGATCGGAACCCAGGTCGTCGGACTGTTGGTCGATGCGGTGTCCGATATTCTCACCGTGACCGATGATATCGTGCAGCCGACGCCCGATGTCGCGTCCGAAATGGCGAAGACCTTCGTGCGCGGCGTCCTCGCCGTCGAGGGGCGCATGATCAGCCTGATCGCGCTAGACAATCTCCTTCCGGCGCAGGAACGCGAAGCGGCATGAACGCGGCAAAGACATCAAGCAGGATGAGCGAGGAGCGGCAAGAAGCCGTCACCGGCGAATTCCTGCTGACGGCTTCCGACTTCCGCCGGATCGCGGCGATGCTTCACGCCGATGCGGGAATCTATTTGCCAGAATCGAAGACGTCGATGGTCTATTCGCGTCTCGCGAAACGGCTTCGTGCCTTGGGCCTTCAGAGTTTTCGCGACTATTGCGCCCTCGTTGCCGGCGCCGATGGCGTCGACGAGCGCCAGCAAATGCTGGCGGCCCTGACGACCAATGTCACGCGGTTCTTTCGCGAGCCGCATCATTTCGAACATTTGAAAAACACCGTGCTGCCGCCGCTTCTCGA
>JAATEW010000291.1 GCA_015655535.1 Hyphomicrobiales bacterium
GGGCGCGCCAATTGCGAACAAAACTGCGAACACCCGGGTGTTTGGCCTGATCGGCGAGAACGGCACGTTCCAGGATCCTCTTTGAGCCGTGGATGCGGACGATGCGGTCTCCGACTTCGACCGCGTCAATCAGGGACCGCAGGTAAGCCTTCCGGAATGGAATTTCTCCTTCGGTGATTTTCTCGCGCATGAGAATGCCGAAGCGCGCGATTTTGTCTCCGTCCAAGCGGGTGGCCGGCCCCTGGCTCTCAATCCGTGCAAGGGCGGATGAAGCTTTATCACGGTCGGCTTTGAGCTTGGCAAGACGTTCCTTGAGCATGTCGTCAAGGTCTGTAAGGCCTTCTTCCACGAGTTTGTAAAGCCGCTTAAGCTTTTCCTCGGCCGTCCCGACTTCGCGCCGCAAGGCGTCAATGCGGGCCTGAACCTCTGTGTCCGTCTTCAAACGCCGATCGGCTACAGATTGTAGAAGCGCCTCCAGCTGGTCTGGAACGAGAATGCGGTCGGCGACATGATCCGTGACGAGCTGGTCGAGCTTGTCCATTGGGATCGACCGGCCCTTGCAGGCGCTTGCGCCCATACGCATGGCTGACGAGCAAGTATAATAGCGATAGACGTTTCCGCTCTTGGACGTACCGGTGCGCAGCGTCATGGCGCCGCTACAGAAACCGCAATGGGCAAGACCCGTCAGAAGGATCGGGCCGGTGACGGCGCGAGGCGGGTTGCTATGCGGGTTCTTGGCCTGAAGGGTCTTCTGCACCCTGTCGAAGACCTTCTGGTCGATAATGGCCGGTACGCTGATGGGAATGATCTCGTTCTGGGGCTTGGCCTGCCGCGTCTTAGAATTGCGCTTGTTGAAACTCCACGAGCCGACATAGACCGGATTGGTCAGAATGCCGTGAACGGGGCCAATGATTGAGGCCGAACAAGCGCCTGCACCGCGCCGCGGAACTCATGGCGGATAGGGAGCGCCATGAGGTGGAGCACGCCGACAGGTAGGCGGCGCTGGCGCGTGCGGAAGCGCGTGGTCTTGTCCTTTCGGGAGAGCAGGCTGATGCACTGGCGCATGTCACGGATGTGCGCGATCTCGCAGAGCGTGCTGGTCGCGCGCAGTCTTAAGAAATGACATCGTTTGGGTCGACGCCCTGTACGCATTCATTTTGGCCGATGCCCATCTCGCGCCGGACGCGCCGGGTTTCGAGACGGTATCCTCGGTAAAGGTCATGATCTTTGACTTTATCGGTCCAATCCCCGAAAACGCAGATGAAACAATCTCTCGCGGGAAACCAGCCAAAAATGCGGAAGTCCGGCGTTTTGAGCTCCCAGACCGCGTGCTTCTCCGCTTTTATATATCGAAATTGCCGAGAATAAGCCAAACGTTGCCCGCTCGCAAAAAGATAGAACAAATTGTCGAGCTGCTCGACGGGGGTCATGTCCGCCAAAAGCGGAGAGACTTCATTCAATTGTATTCGGTCATTTAACCAGCGGATAAAATCCGGGGTGCCGTAAAGGAGGCGTGCAGGCTGCTCGCGTGGGCCGAGCGGCACGTCAATAGGAACGATCAACTCTCGTTCGACCAGATCTGCAAGCTGCATTGTCAAGCTAAGTTGGTCAATTTCCACTCTCGAATAATTGTATTCATGGAAGCCCGTTGCCGCCTGGCCATGCGGATCAATCATTAAGGCATCATCGCTTCAAACCCAATCACGACCGTCCGAGATATCATTTCCATGATTTTGGACGGAACCCGTCGAATGCGCCCGGCAAGAGCAAGCTCTGCAAGTAGGCGTAAAGGCTATTTGCGCTGTTGAGTTGCAGTATAGCAAGACGGCGATGTCGCATTCTTCGAATCACACGTATTGGGACTGGTCGCACCTGCCGGCACCGCACCCGTGGTGGCGCCTTCCGGCGTCGCCTTCGCGGGGGCTCCAAGGGAAACTGGGGGCTTGTTGTTGGTGTATCTTCCTTTCTCCTGCTGGATAGTCACTTCGTCGGAGAGCGCTATCACCATGTTTGGCTGCGGGCCATCCAGCCGGTTCTCGGCCCACGCGCTCGCCACGAGGCTAGAAAAAAGTGCCAGCATAAAAAGCCGCTTCATTCCTGCTTCACCTAAGCTCACTTCAACATCGGCTGAAGAGCCGAAACCCACCTATGCGACTTATCGCGATCTAACGCGAATATCCGACAATCATTTGGCTCTTCGGCTAGCAATTCACAAGTCGATAAAGACGGACCAAAAAATCTGATTTGATCATATACGAAGACAACTTATCTTGAATTCTTGCAAGGCCGCCGGTCTGTGTAATAAAACCGTCAAGAGGCTGAGCTACGCGGTACCCTAGATTTTTCAGATGAATGGGGGATAGCTGTGGATAAAAGATATCGCGTCATGATCATCGGTCTAGGGCTAGTTCTCGCGACATCTCCCGTTCTGGCCTCGTCGCTCGTCTATACGCCCACCAATCCGACATTCGGCGGCAACCCTCTGAACGGTACGTTTTTGCTTTCGACCGCGCAGGCGCAAGGGCAGGGAGCCAATTCCGGTCAAAACTCGCCCAACCTTTCCGGGCTTGAGTCTGCGCTCAGCGGCATCGGCTCCGGTACGACGATCATCGTCCCCGGCTCGACGCCCACGAATCCCTAATTTCAAAGCCGTCTTGCGATCGATGATTTAAGTCCGCGTGCAAAAGGCGTGCGCGGAAACGGGGGCGTAATGCGTAAAAATCTTGTCACGGTAGCAGCGGCGGCAGCGGCTGTTTTGTCGCTCGCGGGCTGCGCGGGATCGGTGAGCGATCCTTTGACCCAACCCGCTACACTTGTCCCCGACACAAAGTCTGGCGTCGTGCTGGACACCCTTCCGCCGCCATCCAAGAAATTGGACGTCGCCGTCTATAATTTTCCGGACTTAACGGGCCAGAACAAGCCTAATGACAATTTCGCCGAATTTTCCCGCGCGACGACGCAAGGCGCCGCGGCGATCTTGATCGACGTCCTGACTAAGGCCGGCGATGGACACTGGTTCAATGTCGTCGAGCGCAACGATCTGCAATCGCTTCTGCAAGAGCGGCAGGTGATACAAAATACGCGAACCGCTATCGAAGGAGATAAAGCGCAAAGCCTACCGGCGCTGCGCTTCGCCGGAATCGTGCTTGAGGGTGGCATTATCGGTTATGATGCCAATGAGACGACAGGCGGCCTTGGCGCGAACTATCTGGGTGTGGGCGGCAGTTCGCAATATAGGCAAGACATCGTAACCGTTGCGCTTCGCGCCGTCAGCGTTCAAACTGGCAGGGTCCTGGCCTCGGTGACGACGACGAAGACCGTCTATTCGATCCAGCTTCAGGGAAGCGCCTTCAAATTCGCGGCGGTCGATCAAATTCTACAAGCGGAGGGCGGCCTGACCAAGAATTCGCCGATGACATTGGCAGTTCGTGAAGGCGTTCAGCTTGCCGTCTATGCGCTAATATTCGAGGGCGTCAAAGCCAATTTGTGGCAGTTCAGGGATAAAATCGCGGGCACAACCTTCATGGATCAGCTTAATGCTCAGCGAAAAGCGGCCAATTTCATATTGACGCCACCACCTCGTTCTCCGGTTGCGCAGCAGAGCGCGCTGCTGCCCGAAAGGCCCGTGGTGACGGCGAAGGACTAGAACTGGATGGCTTCTCGCATGATCCAAAAGCGGAAGCTCTGAACCAGACCGCTCGCAAGCACATGTCTTGTTGCTTTCGACTTTCCGCACCGGAATACGCGAGTCAAACGCTGCGCGTGCTTTGACCGAACGGATCCGATCGATCCAATCCATCATAGACATAGAAGCGGCGGGCTACCAAAGCCCGCCGCCAGATATAAGCTTATTTCTGAGCCGTGATCGCAACGTTGTGCGAGCCGAACTGCTGCGTGACCGCCGTGTTCGAAACGCCATTGTTGGTGCTCTGCGCCGTAAGAGCGAAATTGTTCACGCCAACCTGCTGCGTGACCTGATTATTCGCACCGATCATAGCCTGAAGACCGGTCGACTGCGCGGCGATGGCTTGGTTCTGGCTGCCGACCTGTGCGATCAACGAATTGTTGGCCGAACCGATGGCGCCCGCATTGAGCGGATTGGCTACGGTCTGCCCGGTCAGGGCAAAGTTATTCTTGCCGGCCTGCACTGTCGCCGCGCCGTTGGTCACACCGCCGTCAGAATTGTTATTCTGCGTAGTGATGGCGGTGTTCTTTGCGCCGATCTGCACCGTCGCCTGCGTGTTGGCACCATTCGTCTGCGTCGCCGTGGCAGTGTTTTCGAAACCGAACTGGGCGATCAGCGAGGCATTGACCGGACTGTTTGCGTTACCATCGAAGACCGTACCGCTTTGCGTCGTCATGGCGGTGTTCTTCGTGCCGACCTGAATTGTGCCGGCCTCGTTGTTGACGCCGTTCAGACCAGAGCCGGCCGAGGCGGTCTGCACCGTGGCAAACTGATTTCCATTGCCGATCTGCAACGAAGCCGACTGATTGAATCCCCCATTGCTGTTGCTGAAGAAGCCAGCATCATCCGCCGTCGTCTGGCTCGTCGCGCCGCTGTTGTTTTTGCCGAACTGGCCGGTGAACGAGGTATTGATGCTCGCCGGGGCCGCCGCATTGGTATTGGACTGCTCGGTGGCGGCAAGATTGTTCGCACCGCCCTGAATCGTACCCTGGGTGTTCTTACCGCCGGTCTGCTGCACGAGTCCCTGATTCTGAGAACCGTACTGCGTGATAAGCGAGTTATTCGTGGTGGCAGAAGTATTCACACTGTTGATCGGAGCCGCATCCTGAACCGTAATGGCCTGGTTGCGATCGCCGAATTGGAACGTGGCGCCGGCATTGGCGTTGGCACCAGCGGTACTGGTCTGCTTGGTCGTCGCAGAGTTTTTCACGCCGACCTGCACGGTCGCCTGCGCATTGCTGCCGCCGGTCTGGCTGGCAACGCTGCTGTTTTGCGTACCGACCTGGATGGTGCCCGAGTCATTGGTTGTGGTCGTTGCGCCTTTTTGAATCGTGGCGGTGGTGTTCTTGGTGCCGACCTGAAGCGCGCCTTGGTTGTTATTGCCGCCGGTCTGCCCGACAACCCCGTGATTGCGCGTGCCCGCCTGCGTGATGAACGATTCATTTGCGGGTGTGGCGCTCTGCGCGAAAGCATATGATGAGCTCGCGAGAACGAGCGCCAAAGCTGTCATCATTTTCATGAAAGATGTCCTTGCTTTATCCAATGCGGGGCGAGCGGGGATCGCCGCCCTCGAATTCGTTAAAACATTCTTAAGCGGCATAGCGCAAGGATTTCTTAAATTATCGACGACTTTGAATCACGTTTAGTTAGCGTGCGTCATGAACGGTATCAGATGCACAAATCTGAAATGATTTTCGCATGCGATACGTTGCCGCTTCACGCATGATCGCGCATTTACATTGAAACGTCGCTGCGAATTCATATCCCCGTCAACAACAATTGCTATCGTATCCGATGCTCATATCAGATGGCGGCGTGTAGACAGAAGCCGACGCGACCGGCGTTGGTCTATTCATGATCGTTTAGAATAGGGTGGCCTTCGCTAAGTTCGCCGCTTGAGTGTAGAGGTCTTGGAGAAGCCGATCTCTCAGTGTTCTTTCGATTCGATCCGGAGCGAACCTAATCTGACTTCGTCGTCCGTACCATCAACAAGAGCTCTCACACGGATCAGGCCGAGCGTACGAATATGCAGGGGTGCGAAAATCAAACTTGTTCCGGCAACGATATAAGGCGGCGCGGCCTGCTCTTTTTCGAAACCTGCTACGAGATCAACCTGAGCATCCTTGCTCGGAGGTTCTATCGGCTCTTCGAAAATCGGCCGATCCTCTCCCGGCGCATAGCATCTGACGACAATTGACGAAAAGGGCTGCGCTGCCGGCGAGAAAATGTGAATTTGGATGCAAAACCGCGGCAGTACAAAAGGAAATTCCGGCGGAACAAAAATGACCCCATTATAGCATCCGATGAAGCTGAGTTTTCCACCCGGCTCGTTGCGTATGTCATCGCAAAAGATCGAATGTCCAAACCGGTTCATTCATAGACCTTGAACTCAAAAATAATATCTAGTCGACCTGCTTCTCTGCGTCTCGTGATCGCGCGCCGCTACCAGACATGGCAACGAACATGGGTTTATTCCATTCTATGGTCGTCGTTTCCAAGTTGAAATTCTGTCCGGGCTCTCGAACCGGCTTATGAAGCTCGAAATTGATTTCGCGTCCCAAGGCCCAGGACAATTCGGCAACCGATCGAAGGCTAAGTGGAGCATCGCCTGACAACTGACGGTTGACTGCGGACCTATGCCAGTCGAGCCGGTTGGCGACACCTTGCGAATTTGCCTTAGTGGCGTCTCGCTCTTCTTTCGCCGCTTTTAAAAGCTCATTCCGGACGCGGGCAACGAACCGCCCAACCGTCCTCGACCGGGAGCCTATGTCAACGCGATACGGCGCCATTGGCGGTACTCCTACAAATCAACGAGCTATGTCTGCTACCCTTACGCGGTGCTTGCGTTGCGAATGTTACCTGCAGCGATTCCGCGTCAGCTTATTACCGCTTCGCAGCCACGGTTACGAGCAAGCTCTTTAGAACGGCGAGCTTCAGACTAAGTCTCCCAGCTCTTCTCTTTCGCGTTAGTGTGACAGAGCTATTACACCAGCCGAAACATTCCGGCATGCCGCGATGACATTAATGGGAAATGGAGGAAATCCGATGGATCGCGCGACAATTTGTTCAGGCGCATTCCGCTGCCATAAAGCAAAGACATAGCAGTCGTGCCCGGTGATGAACGGTCGCAATCCGGTGGTATTTAAGCCAACAGATTCGTCAATGCGAACGGTTCGACTGCGTGACGACGGCGACGTTGCCGCGGCCTTGCTGCGAAAGAGCTGAAAGGTTTCCGGCTCCGATCTGCGCGACCATGGCGTTATTATTGGTGCCAACCTGGCTCAGTTGCGAGACGTTCTGCTTCGTGGCGGCTGTCGTAGAGGGTGCTACGAAGCCAGCATTCACCGGTGCTGCCAGCATGGCCGCGGCTGGCGGCGCGGCGGGAAGAGCCAGCGCGCGAGAGCTATTCGCCTGCGCGACAAAAGCTTCTCCTGCCTCGACC
>JAATEW010000384.1 GCA_015655535.1 Hyphomicrobiales bacterium
GTCCTCGACGACATAATCTTCGATCGGCTCGCCTACCTTGCGGCCTTTGGGCCGCGGCTCGACATTGACGATCGGCATGTCATTTCCTTGAACTTTGAGTCTTGGATTGATTATGACAGGCGGCGGAAAATAGCCGCAAGGCTCGGAAAGGCCCTGTCTTTCACAGGGGAGCTCGTTTTCTGGGGAACGCCGGAACAATGATGCTTTGCGATGGTGGGCGATACTGGGATCGAACCAGTGACCCCTCCCGTGTGAAGGGAGTGCTCTCCCGCTGAGCTAATCGCCCGCTCTTTGAAGCGTCAGGTCTCCTCGTGTACGAGCCCCGCCCGCCGCAAGTCAAGGGCGGAGCCTTCGCTCAAGGGGCAAGCGCCGGTGCCACCGCCGCGACCGCCGCCCAAAGCTCGTCGAAATGGTCGATGGCGCGGTCGGGCGCATAGGTCGAAACGGGTGCGTCCGTATATCCAAACGTCATGGCGACGACCGGCACGCCGGCGTTGCGGGCCGTATCTATGTCGGTCTTGGAATCGCCGACCATGACGGCGCGGCGCAAATCGCCGCCGGCGCGTTCGATCGTCAGTCTCAAGGCATCCCCGTTCGGCTTGGAAACGGCGAATGTATTCTGCCCGCAAATGGCGGCGAAGCGATCGGCGACGCCGAGCGCGGTCAAAAGAAGGATGGAGGTTTGTTCGAGCTTATTGGTGCAGACGGCAAAACCCCATCCCGCCGCCTCGAACCTGTCGAGTGCTTCCACCACGCCCGGATAGAGCCGCGTCTCATCCGCGATATGATCGTTGTAATGGGCGAGAAAAGCCAAAAACAGCTCTTCGAGCCGCGCGTCCGAAAGCGCCACGCCCTCCGCCTCGAAGCCGCGCTTGATGAGCATGCGCATGCCGGCGCCGATCATCGGGCGGGCCTCTTCCATCGGCAGCTTGCGCAGGCCTTCGCGGGCGAGAATGACATTCAGTGTCGAAATCAAGTCTCCGGCCGTTTCGGCGAGGGTGCCGTCGAGATCGAAGACGAGAAGCGGTTTGGCTTGCGGTTCATGCGTCATGCGCGACCGATTAAGCTGAAAGCGGTGCCCGCACAAGCGAGAGGTGAGACAGAGGCTAAAGCCGCGTATAAGATGGGTCGATGATTCGGGCGCAGGGGGCCGATGTCATGAAATTTTCACCTTTAGCCTGGACGCGGTTAGCGTTCCTTCTTGGTTCGGCGAGCCTTGGGCTTACAAGCGCGATGGCGGCGAATTATGAGTTCCTCGCGGCGCCGGAGACCGATTTGAACCGCGTCTATCGCCTCGATAAGGCGACGGGCGAGGTGGGCGCCTGCCAATATGGCCTGAAAGAGGGGGGAGTCGGCGTCACCCTCTGCTATGCGCCGGGCGAGGGCGCGGGATCGCAGGCCTCGAGCGAATATGCGCTGGTTGCCTCGCGCCACGAGCGCGAGGGCGGCGTGTTCCGGGTCGATCTGCGCACCGGCATGATGTCGATTTGTTATGTGCTGAACGATAATGTCGTCTGCACGCCGCAGGCGAAATAGAGGCAGGGCCAC
The DNA here is from genome assembly GCA_015655535.1 of Hyphomicrobiales bacterium. Lineage (GTDB taxonomy): Bacteria > Pseudomonadota > Alphaproteobacteria > Rhizobiales > Beijerinckiaceae > Methyloferula. The sequence goes on from JAATEW010000384.1 coordinate 1,549, forward strand.
ACCTGGCTTTCAGCCCACCTCCGCGGCGGGGTTGACGCCGAAAGCCTGGCAGCCTAACCCGGCCTCGTCTTTGCGGCACCCTCCGGAGCCGCCCCGCACCCTCGATCAGCGTGAGCCATGGCCGCCCTCAGTCCCGACGATGCCAAAAAGGCTGCCGCCGAGCGCGCCTTGGAGCTGGTCAGACCGGACATGAAGCTTGGCCTCGGCACCGGCAGCACGGCCACGCATTTCGTCAATCTGCTGGGCGCCCGCGTCGCCGAAGGGCTCGACGTGCTCTGCGTGCCCACATCGGAGCGCACGCGGACCCAGGCGGCGGCGCTCTCCATTCCGCTCGCGACCATAGACGAGCAGCCGGAATTGGATCTGACCATAGACGGCGCCGACGAGTTCGACCGCGATCTGCGCCTCATCAAGGGCGGTGGCGGCGCGCATTTGCGCGAGAAAATCGTCGCCATGGCGTCAAAACGCATGGTCGTGATCGTCGATTCATCCAAATTGGTCGCGGTTCTCGGCAAATTCCCTCTGCCGGTCGAAGTCACGCCCTTTGGCCTCAAGGCGACTTTGGGCCTAATGGCGAAGGAGGCCAAGGCGGCCGGTTGCGAGGGCCGGATCGAGATCCGCAAAAATCCGAGCGGCCACCCTTATGTCTCGGACAATGGCAATCATATTGTCGATTGTTTTTTCGGAGCTATTTCCAATCCCGAGGCGCTGGCCGCGCGGTTTGCCGCCATTCCGGGCGTGGTCGAACACGGACTTTTCCTCGGCATCGCCAAGGGCGTTATCAGCGCCGGGCCGGATGGCATCGAAATTTTCGGACATCTCGATTGAGGCGCGTGATATTGGAGCCCTTTGTGGCTGCGAGATTCATTCTTTCACTCTTTCAGGTCTCAAGGAGCTAGTGCATGCGTTCCCATTTCAGGCCCTTTTGGATCGGCTTGGCTGTTGTCGTGTTTATGCCACCGGCGGCTTGGGCCCAGACACCGCCAACTCCTGCCAAGGCGGCACCAGCAGCCCCGGCCAAGACGAGCCCTGCGCCGGCAGCGGGCGAGCCGACGCCGTCTCACCTCGCGGCTGCGCGTGAACTTCTCCAATTGAATGGGATCGCGGCCTCGTTTTCGTCCTCGATTCCGCAATTCTTCGACCAGGTCGGCAGCAACTTGACCTCGACGCGGCCGGAACTCGCCTCGGACCTCGGCAAGGTCTTCGTGCAGTTGAAGCCGGAATTCGACAAAAAGGCCGAGGACCTGACAGATAGGGCCGCGCATCTCTATGCGACGCTCATCTCCGAGCAGGATCTGAAGGCGATCGACGCCTTTTTCAAATCCGATGCCGGCAAGAAATACGTTGAGACTCAGCCGAGTTTCATGAAAGACATCGTCGTCATCATGGAAGATTGGCGCCAACAAATCTCGACCGACATGATGACCCGCGTCCGGGTCGAAATGGCGAAGAAGGGCCACCAGCTTTGACGGGCGCTGACCTGTCGAAGACGTGAGGAGAATAGATGTCCGCCTTCGACGTTGATCTGTTCGTCATCGGTGCGGGATCGGGCGGCGTCCGCGCCGCGCGCATCGCGGCCGGCTATGGCGCCAAAGTCCTGGTCGCAGAGGAGTTTCGCGTCGGCGGCACCTGCGTGATCCGCGGCTGCATTCCCAAAAAGCTCATGGTCTATGCGAGCCGCTTCGCCGATGACTTCACTGATGCCGCGGGTTTCGGCTGGACGCTGGTCAAGCCGACCTTCGATTGGAAGAAGCTCGTCGCCGCAAAGGAGATGGAAATCTCCCGGCTCTCGGCCA
>JAATEW010000433.1 GCA_015655535.1 Hyphomicrobiales bacterium
ACCGGCTTCAAGCCGTCGCGCACGTCGGGCAGCGCGCGGCTGACGATCACGCTCATCGCGTAATCGAGATAGCTGCGGCGCATTTCGTCTGAAATGGAAACAGGGCGGACGTCGGAACCAGGCGGTCCGGCGCCATTCTCGTCATTATCGGCCAAGGCGGATCAATCCAAAGCTGCGGGATCAGCCCTTGATATAGTCGATCCCGCCGCCGATAGCCAGTTTCCGCGCTTCAAAGAGCTGCAAAAACACTCCGTATTTTCAATTATTTACAAGACCATCTCAGAATGTGCACAGGCTGTTCAAGATGCCGCATTTTTCGGTGCCGGCTTCAGCCGCCGCCAATGATCTATCGCGCCAAAAATTCCGCGATCCTGGCGCCCAAGGGCGCCAGTGCCGCCAGTCCGTTAAGGTGACCGTAAGGCCCAAGGATTTCGGCGGTTTCGACAATGGCATGGCCGGACACGATCGCGGCGGCGGTCGCCAAGACATTCTCTTGCCGGACGACTTGGTCGGTCGGCGTATAGAGCAGCAAGGTCCTGGCTCTGATCGCCGCGAGATCGGCAGCGAAGGTCTGGTTCGCTTTGACGAGATAGAGAAAATGATTGGCGTCGGCGACCGCGGTCCGGGCCGCCGCAAGATCGTCGATCGCGGCTTCGACCTTGAACCGGTTCGCGAGATCAAGCGCGGGATCCGCGCCTTCGATAGCCGAAGCGCGGCCGAATTGCGCATCGGCCCAAAGCCAATGAAAGGCTTGGAGCGTCATCAGCCGCAGCGCCAATTTGAGGCCCGCGATCGGCTGCGCGTCCGACGCATAGTCGCCCTGCTTCCAGGCCGGATCAGCATAGATCGGCGCGGCCCAAAGGCCAAGCCAGGCGGTGAACCAGGCGTCGAGCACGCCCGCGGAAATGACCGGGACGATACGCTCCATCATGTCGGGGAAGGACGAAGCCCAGCATAGAGTCTGCAAGCCGCCCATGGACGGGCCCATCACGGCATGCAGTTTTTTGATGCCGAGATGATCGACAAGTTCTTTCTGCACGCCGACGAAATCACGGATCGAAACGAGCGGGAAGGAAAGCCCATAGGGCTTGCCCGTATCGGGATCGAAGCTCGCCGGCCCAGTCGTCACGACGCGCGGATCGCGCGCGTTGAAATTGACGAGCGTATCGGAGGAAAAGACGAAATAGCGCTCGGTATCGATCGCCTTGCCCGGGCCGATCAGATCGTCCCAATAGCCGGGCAACGCGTCATCCTCCGCATATTTCCCGGCAGCATGGCTGGTGCCTGAAAAATAATGCGCGATCAGAATGGCGTTGGATTTATCGGCATTGAGCGTGCCGTAGCTTTCCCAGCCGACGCGGAGATTTTTGATGGGCTTCCCGCTTTGGGTCTGGAAGCTTGGAAGCTCGAAGGTTTTTTTCTCAACGATCATACGAAACCGCACATAAACACCCTCGCCCTTCGAGGCTCGCCATAGCGCGTTGCTTGCGACAGGCGTCGCCTCGCAACGCCCTATCGCTCGCTCCTCAGTATGAGGGCTGGGCGCCTAATTAAGCCCTCATACTGAGGAGCAAGCATCGCTGGCGATCTATCGCAACAGCGAGATCGCAAAGCTCGCGTCTCGAAGTACGAGGGCTTCACTGCAAACTAGAACGGGATATCGTCGTCGATCACATCGGCCATGCGGCCCGAGCCGGCAGTTGCCGGGCGCTTTTCCATCGGAGACGAGCGGCCGAAACTTCCGCCGCCGGAGGATTCGTAGGAGCCAGAATCTCCCTCCGACATGTCGCCGCCCCGGCCACGGCTGTCGAGCAGAGTGAGTTCGCCGCGAAAGCGCTGCAGGACAACTTCCGTCACCTTGCGCGGATTGCCCTCTTTGTCCTGATATTCGCGCGTCTGCAATTGGCCTTCGAGATAGACCTTCGAGCCCTTCTTGCAATATTGCTCCGCGATCTTGCCGAGATTCTCGTTGAAGATCACCACATTATGCCATTCGGTGCGCTCCTTGCGCTCGCCCGACATCTTGTCCCGCCAGGATTCCGTGGTCGCGACGCTGAAGCTCACGACCGAATCCCCGGAATTCATCCGCCGCACCTCGGGATCGCGCCCGAGATTGCCGACGAGAATGACCTTGTTGACGCTTCCGGCCATGACACTCTCCTCAAACTGAAACCACGCTTGATATCGACCTTAGACCGGCGCGTCGCCAGGGGCAGCACCACAATCCAGCCATCCACTAAAGAATAATGTTCTTTGTTTGTTCTTAGCGCAGTCCACAATCAAGAGCAAGCGCCTTTCAGTCAGTGTCACGAAAATTCGCTGTACCGCGCATTCAAGCGGCGTTCTTCGGAGAGGAGTGAGTTGTTTCCGCGAGACACTGAGCATTCCGAACCGTTTGGAGCGAACGATAAAGATCGAAGGCTATCTGCATCTTTGTCAACAGGGAGAGATCGTCAAAACGGTTACGCGCGCGCTTCTTGCGCTCGAAAATCTCGCTTATCGTTTTAGGAGCGTCCACAGAAGTCCTCCACGTCAAATTTCTTACAGAAACTCGCCCATTCGTTCCGGAGCCCGAACTTGTCCACTAAACTACAGAAGAGATCCTGATCGAAACTTGTTTCAAGAAATTGAACGAGGCGCAGATTATCCTTGGCACGGCCAACTTGGAGACATTTGGCCATCAAATACTCGATTTTCCAGACCTTGAAAGATATTTCGTCTTCGCTCACTATCGAAGCGGTTTCAAGTCCTTCCCGATCAAGATCAGTGCTGACTGGAATAAGCTGAACCGGTATCCCACAAATCTCAATACCTTCCTCGTCCCAATTTAGAGGCATGTTCTTGCGAACAAGAAATTCCTTTATGCGATCGAAGGTTAGTAAGGATGCACTGATTCCAGCCATTTCAACCGTCACGTCCATGTCTCGTGTCGCGGCAGGTTCAATATAACGGAAGGCTGCCATTGCCTCGCAGAGCGCATAATCCTTGATTGCCCCCTCTGAGACCATCTCATTTAGAATGACAAATGTCTGACGCATCAAAAATTGGCTTCGCTTACAACTGGGCCCAATTCAAACGGAGACACGATCCGTCCTTCGGTCATTCCGCTCTTGCGCTTTCCTGCCTATAGCGGCGTTTGCCAGCTATTCTGCTGCAAGGGGCTGATGCGGGAGATCGGCGCCAGCGTCGAGCTCGCGTTTCAGCGCCGTCCGGTCGAGTTCCTTCTCCCAGCCGGCGACGACGACGGTCGCAACGCCATTCCCGATAATATTCGTCAGCGCCCGGTTTTCACTCATGAATTTATCAATGCCGAGCACGATCGCCATGCCGGGCACCAAGGCTGGATTGATGACGGCAAGCGTCGCGGCAAGCGTGATGAAGCCCGCGCCCGTCACGCCGCTCGCGCCTTTCGATGTCAGCATGGCGACGACGATGATCGTCAATTGCTGTTCGAGGTCGAGCGGAAAGGCGAGCGCCTGCGCCACGAAGAGCGTCGTCAGCGTCATATAGATATTGGTGCCGTCGAGATTGAAGGAATAGCCGGTCGGCACGACAAGCCCAACGACATGTTTCGAACAGCCAAGCCGTTCCAATTTCTGCATGAGTTGCGGCAATGCGCTTTCGGAAGAACTTGTGCCGAGGACGACGAGCAGTTCGTCCTTGATGTAACGCAGAAATTTCAGGATGCTGAAGCCTGACAGCGCCGCGATCGTACCGAGAACGACAAGAACGAAAATCGCCGAGGCGGCATAGAAGGTCGCGATCAGCCCGGCGAGATTGCCCAAAGCCTGGGGGCCGAATTTGCCTATCGTATAGGCCATGGCGCCGAAGGCCCCGATGGGCGCGGCCTTCATCACGATCGAAATGACGCCGAAAACCGCTTGAGTCAGCTCGTCGATCATGGAGCGCAACTTTTCGGTGCGATCGCCGAGCGCGAGAAGCGAAAAGCCGAAAAGCACCGAAAAGAGCAGCACCTGCAGAATCTCGCCCTTGGCGAAGCCTCCAACGACGCTGTCTGGAATGATGTTCAAGACGAAATCGACGCTCTTTTGCGCCTCGGCCTGCTTGGCGAAACCGGCGACCGCCTCTGCGTTGCCTTGGCCGGAAAAGCCGGCGCCGGGCTTGACGAGATTGCCGATAATAAGACCGATCAGCAAAGCAAAGGTCGAGACCACTTCGAAATAGACGAGCGCCTTGACGCCGACCCGGCCGACCTTCTTGGCATCCGTCACATGCGCGATGCCGGAGACCACCGTGCAGAAGATGATCGGCGCGATGACCATCTTGATGAGCTTGATGAATCCGTCGCCGAGCGCCTTGATCCAGTCGTTCGTGGCGATCTGCGGAAACAGCCAGCCGACCAGCGTGCCGAGAACGAGCCCGAAGAGAACCTGCACATAGAGATGCTGGTAAAACGGCTTAGTCCGCCGCGGCGTCAAGGCCTCCGGCGAAATGGCGACCATGGCATTTTTCCCCATTATTGTTTTCAATTCTCGGCTTATCTTGGAGGCATTTCCAAGGCTCCGCAAGCGATGCGAAGGTGCGAAATCAGCCATTTTATCCTGGAAATCCTCCGTCTTTCCCCAGAAGACGCGATTGCCGCAGGGGATGGCGCGAGTTTGGCATGGCGAGGCTGAGGCCGAGCCCCTAAATTAGGGCCATCTCGCCGCTTTACCCTTTGCGCAGGTTCCCGGAACAGTATGAAGACTCCCAGATCGAGAAAACCGACGTCCGAGACCGCAGAACTCGCATCTCATCACCCAGAGCGGGATGCGAGCGGAAAACCGCCCCACACTTTTCCTCATCCCGCTCCAGAGCCCCGTTCAAGCCTCCGCAATATCACGGTACGCGGCGCGCGCGAGCATAATCTCAAGAACGTCGATCTGACGATCCCGCGCGACAAGCTTGTCGTTTTCACCGGCCTTTCCGGCTCCGGCAAGTCGTCGCTCGCTTTCGACACGATCTATGCCGAGGGCCAGCGCCGCTACGTCGAGTCGCTCTCCGCCTATGCGCGGCAGTTCCTGGAAATGATGCAAAAGCCCGATGTCGATCAGATCGACGGGCTGTCGCCGGCGATTTCGATCGAGCAGAAAACCACGTCGAAAAATCCGCGCTCGACGGTCGGCACCGTCACGGAAATCTATGATTACATGCGGTTGC
>JAATEW010000304.1 GCA_015655535.1 Hyphomicrobiales bacterium
CAGAATCACTCACGCAGGGAATCAGCAACCGATTCAGCTATCAAGCCTTTTATTGAGTATTCACCCTAGTCGCCACGAATCCCGTCGTCGCGCCGTTGGTTGCGGCCATTGCGTCCATTTCCGGAAGGCGACTTTGTTTCTTGATTTTCGAATAGGGTCACGGATGTCGTTCTCTCTTTGAGCGCTAAGGTCACATGCCGCGCCGCGATTTCAGCCACTTTCCAGCCGCTGACGTCATCGCCAATGCGCACCCGCAACACCTTGTCCGCCGATCCGGTTCGCAACACCGCGCATATGTCCTGGTTGTTTTTCATAATGCCGATCAACACCACGCTTGGCGGCGCGGGTGGCGGCGGCGGCGGTGCCTCGACGCGCGGCATCGGTGCCGGCTGCGCGGGCTTGCTGCGGCTTGGCGCGAAGAGCGGCCGTTCGAGAGTAGCCGTAAGGCCAGACAAGACTTGATGCGCCACGGGATTGAGGGAAGCCGGTTCTTCGGCGCGCACAGGCCCGGATGCAAATATCATGGCCGGCCAGAGGCAAAGCACCACGCCTATTCGCCTATAACCACGCCTCTTCATGCCAGCTCCCCGGGTTGATGACTCATGGCTGTGTCTGATGCCAGAGCGCACGAAGGTTCAACGTGACTTTCATGGTTGAATCGCTTGACTGATGCTGCGAACTGGTCGGTGGTTGCAGCGTCAGTGAATCGACGAAGACATAGGGCGTGCCCGTCTCAAGCTGATAGAGCAGCGTTTGAAGCGCGCCGTAACGAATATCCAATGTCGCCTGAATGCGGACGTTTTCCGGAGCATCGGCATGATTGGCCTGCTGGGCGCCGGACGAGGCCAGGCTCGCCTGCTGCGCCAGGGCCAATCGGGACAAATAGGCCTCGAACTGCGCGCTCGCGAGCCCCGACGTCGGCGCGTTCAAAAAGGCCGTATCGGGTGCGGCCCCCATTTCTTCATGGGCTTTTGGCTTGGGTCCGGAGCGCTGATGCGCCGCCTCCAACCGTGCAAGCATATCCTGCGTGTCGGCAAGATCTTGCGCGGCATCGGAGCGCGCCTTCAAAGACAAGGCCGGGACAGTGATCGCGGCCAGCACCAGGGCAAGAAGCGCTGCGAGCGATATTGCCTTTTCGCGGTCGAGTTTCAGCATGGCTCAATCCCCTATGAGGTTTGGATGCTCTTCGAGCCGTGCTTCGATGTAGAATTTATAAAGCGCATTGTTTTGCCCTTTGGTCGTCGGCGCGAAAAAATGCACCGCCGAGAATTGCCCCGATTGCTCTAGCGCCGCGATCAGCGAGGGCGCATCGGCGGCCAGACCGATGATGCGCAGAGTGGTATTTTCGAGCTGCAATTCGGTGAGATAGGCGCTGTCGGGCAGCGCCCGCGATAAGGCTTCGAGAGTCAACACGGCGACGGGCGTGTTCTCTTTCATGGCCCAGGCGCGTTGCGGCGGTTTCAGCAAGGCGATGTCCTGCGGCTTTCGCGATGACTGAGACTGGCGCTGCAAAGTCTCCATTTGCGCGGCGACCTCTTCATGCTCGGCCGAAATCGCATTGGTGGAATAGATCGCCCAAAGGCTGATCGCGGCGCTGAGCAAGACCAGTGCGGCAAGTCCGGCACCGATCATGCGCGGCAGGTCCATTCTATGATAATGCGCGCCCTCCACCGGTCGCGTCCACAAAGCGAGAAGCGGAGATTTGCCGCCGGCTTCCGTGCGCACAACGATCTGGGTAGGCGGGAGACCAGTGTCGGCAAGTTCGCGGCAAATCGCATCGATGCTTGCGCGCGGCGCGATGGACACGCAGACATTTAACGTTCCGGCATCGGTCGGGTTCGGCCTGGCATCGATCCCATAAACGGCCTGCGCCGGCGGCCAAGGCGACAGGCGTTCGATCTGGTTGCGGACAATGCCCGGCAGAAATTCCTGCGCTTGAGCGGGCACCGTCAGACGACGCGTGACGACTTTCTCGGCCGCGATCTCGAAGACGATCTGATGATTGCGCAAGGCCTCCGCCATGCTGCCCGGCATCTGGCTTCCCATCGCGACCTTGCCGAGGACGGTGCCATCGGCCGCGTCCGGGCGCCGGACCGTAAAACATCCGTCCTCTTGCGTCACGACCACCGATTTGCGCGCCAGCGCCGATGCGTGCCATTCCTCGATGAATCCGGCGAGGATCGCGATCCATCTGATGAAAATGGCTTTGATCTGCTCCATCGCCGCGCCTACCTATCGGCCAAGAGCGCATTGACGCGCGTCGCGCGCGCCAGAGGTGTCCATTACAAGACGCGATAGGGCAGCTTGTCATGCGGCAGGACGACGATGACGGCGCGGGCCGCGACCGTATAGCCATCGAGGAGCCGCGCGATGAGTTCGATCCGGGCTACCGGACGCGCACCGGTCTTGACGTAATTTTTGGCAGGCCCCAGCATTTGCGTGAGTTGGTCGCCTGCCGCGGGAGCGCGCTCGCGCGCGCCGATGAAGCTCGAGACTTGCGCGGGTGTGACATTGGGCAGGGCGCCGAGCACATCGGCCGGAGCGGTCATGGCATTCACCTTATCGTCGCCATAGACCGTGATCAGCGGGGAGATCGCGTCAAGATAATCGGACTCCATGCCGGGAACCTGCACGAGCTGGCGGATATCGGTGAAGGATCGAAAGCCATCGTCCTTTTTGGTATCCGTATTCGCGATACCTGCCGGTGGGGCGGCGGGAGCGGCGGCGCCCGGTCCCGCATTGGGCAATTGGCCCGCGCCGCCCGGTTGCGCGGCCGTATCGGCCTGCCGCCAGGCGTCGACCGCCTTGGCAATGGGCGCAGCCTTGTCGCCCGCGCCTGCTGCATGCAGCAGCGAGGCCAGAACCTCGACGGGCGCATTATTGACATCGATCAGGCCCTGTTCGTCGCTGAGGCGAATCCGCACCGAGCCGGTCGACAGCGAGAAAGCCGTCTGCTGTTCGTTCAATGGATGCTTGTCGTCAAATTTGGCCAAGAGTCCGCCGGAGACTTCGAGCCCGGCATGCAGCAGCGCCTCGGCGCGGGCCCGGTCGCTGTCCAATGCGAGAATGCCCGCGAATCCGCGAAACGTCGTCGACGCGGCCATGGCGAGCGCCGAGATCAAGGCGATCGTCCACAGGACGGTGACGAGAACAACTCCGCTGCGGGGATCACGACCGCCCATTGTCAGTTCCCCGCTGGGGTTGCGGGAGTCTTTGGTCCCGGATTGGCATTCGCGGCGGCGAAGGAGAGACAGTCCATCTCGCCTCCGGTACATGCCGCCGGCGCATCGGCCCCGACCGGAAATTCCGCTCCGGCGAGAAGCGTATTGCCGCTCACACTGTCTTGCACATTCAAGCGCACGGCACGCGGAAGACCTTTTTCTCCGGTCCAGTCATTGCGCCAAGCCAGACTCCCATCGGTCGCTCGCTCGGAAAAGCTGAAGGAGATATCGTATCTTCCCTTCAGCAAGATCACGGCATCGCTCGTCTGCGCATCGGTCAGACGCATGCGGGGGCCGGACCATGGAGTTCGTCGCCGTACCAATTGCGTGAAGCCGTCGCCTATCTCGACGGTGAGGTTGACGACTTCCTCGCCTTGTGGCCCCGCTGCTTTGCCGCCCCCGGTGATGAATATGATTTTCGCGCCTGCGTCATCGCCGGCTGGCGATCCCAAAAAGGCGGTGGAAAGGCCGGTTCCATTTTTCTGCTGGACGAAGCGAGCGGCACCGAAGTCGCGCGTGAGACTATCGACGGCGAGAGCCAGCTGTTCGCTCTTATCGACGGTGCGCGTTCCGCGGTCGAAGAAGAACACGCTTTGATGGATAAGTGCGCCGGTCGACAGGATGATTACCGACGCGATCGCAAGGGCGGCGAGCGTCTCGATCAAGGTGAAACCGGCGCGGTTTCCGTTTTGGGTTGCTGTTTGACTTGTGCGTGCCATTTTAATTGAGCTGCCCAAGCTGCAGAGTTTGCGCCGTAACGCTCTGATGGTCACCCCAAAAGACATGCGCGGTGATCCGGAAAAGTCTCCAGTTGATCTCGCCTGCCTTGAGTGCCGGTGGCGCGGCGTCATCGTCGTCGGGTGCGAACGAGGCGACGTCGAGACGCCACCGCAGGCCGGCGGTTTCTCCGCGGTGCGGACCCACTTCCGGATTGGTGCGATCGAAACCCGTCTCAAGCAATGAGCGTAGAAGAAGCTCGGCTTTGATCTGGCCGTCGCCTTGTATGAGGATGCGCTGGCTTTGAAACATGAACGGCCCGAGCGCGGCGGCGAAGGCAAGGAGCAATGCCAGGGCGACAAGCGCCTCGATGAGCGTAAAACCGGCGCGCGAGTCGGCGCCAGCTTTTCCGGCTTTTGGATACGGCGCTTCAATGCGTCTCGACGGAGACACCGCCGGTGTACCAATTGACATGGACCTCATATTCCGCCCCTTCGCGGGAAAATCTGAGTGCGCCGCCGGATGAGGCGCCATCGGCATGAAAGGCGGCAACGGCGAGGCGCCCCGACCACACGGCGTCGGCGCCGAGAATATTCACCGTCACATCGCGCGGTATGATGACTCTGTCGCCGCTGTCGCCGACCAGGATCCGCTGTTCGCCGTCGAGCGAGACGTGCCTGTCCGTTCTGGTCAGAATGGCGCCCAGGCGCTCGCGGCGCAGCAGAGCAACCGTGTTCATGGTGACTGCCTTCAGACGAGCCCGGCCGGTTCCCGGGATGAACATGACGGCGAGGGAGGCGACCATGGCGATGATCATCATCACCGCCATCATCTCGATCAGCGTGAAGCCGGCCTTTGGGCCCCTCGCGTCAGCGCTGGGCATTGGTGGTCGCCGAGGCGGTGTTCATACCGCCGCCGCGGCCGTCGGGTCCGAGCGATGTGATGACGTAGGGCGGGATATGGTCGCCTGCCAAATGATATTGATAAGGATGGCCCCAGGGATCGAGCGGAATGCGGCCGCCTTTGACATAGGGCCCGTTCCAGATTTCGACGCCGGTCGGCCGCTCTACGAGTGCGGTGAGGCCTTCCGAATCCACCGGATAGCGGCCAACATCGACGTAGAAAAGATCGAGCGCCGAACTGAAGCTTTCGATCTGCAACCTGGCGGTCTTGATGCGCGACTCGCCGAGATAGGAGAGCACGCGCGGTCCGACGAGGCCGAGGATCAGACTGATGATCGTCAAGACCACGAGCATTTCGATCAGCGTATAGCCAGGGCTCGCAGACTTGAACAGGCGGACAGCGCGTGGCGAAAGGCTTTGACTGACGATCATAACGCAAGCTCCGTGATGCTGAGGAGTGCACTCATTATAGAAACGATCAAGGTACCGACGATGAGACTGACGCCGATGATGGTCGCCGGTCCGATGATGCCCATGAGACGGTCGATGCCGATGCTCAGGCGATGCTCGTAGAAATGCGCGGCATGTTTGGCGATGGAAGCGAGGTCACCCGTCTCGTCACCGACGCGCAACATGCGCACCGCGAGCGGCGGCAGAAGATCGGTGCCATTGAGAGCGTCGGCAAAGCGGCGGCCATGACGGACTTGTTCATGCACGTCGTCGATTGCCGCGACGAATTGTGGTCCTGTCACGACATCGCGCAGGATTTTCAAGGTGGCAGGCAAGGGCACGCCGTTTTCGACGAGCAGGCCGAGCGTACCGATGATGCGGGCGGTACGCCGGTCCCGCATCGGTCCGGCGACGCCAGGAATCTTCTCGATCGCGGCGAAGATGCGCGCGCGCGTTTCGCGCCGCCGCAGAACGAACCAGCTTCCAAGCGCGATCGCGAGCCACGAGCCGAAGAAGACTTGGAGATTGGCCCGCAGCCAGGTGGAGGCCGTGAGCACGAAAGCGGCGCCGCCATTCAACTTATTGCCGAGATCCTTGAACACGGGCTCGAACTGCGGAACGACGAAGATCAGGAAGAAAAACAGGATAAGCATCGCCGTGACAATGAGAAACAAGGGATAGCGGATTGCCGAATTGAATCGTTCCGTGAGGAGTTCCTGCCGGGCGCGATCCTCGACGATGGCGTTCAAAACGGCCTCGAGTTTTCCTGAAGCCTCGCCCGCGCGAACCATGGCAATATACGCAGGTTCGATGATGGTCGGATGACGCTCCAATGTCTCGGCGAAACTGTCGCCCGCCGTGATCATCGAGCGCAGGCTATTGGCGAACCACACGAGTGATTTGTTGGAATCCTCGCCAAGCGTCTGCAGCGCCGCCTCAAGCGTCAGTCCGGCACCGATAAGCAAGGCCAATTGGCGCAGGAAGAGCGTGACGTCGTGTTTTTTTGGCTTTTTTTCCGCGGTTCCCGCGCTTTTGCCGAGAAATCCGCTCTTTGCCGCGAGTTCGGCTTCGATCAGCAAATGGCCAAGATATTCGACCCGGTTGACAACCTCCGCGCGCGACGGCGCGTCGACTTCGCCTGCGACGATTTCGCCAGATGATGTCATAGCGCGGAACCGGAACTGCGGCATCGTTTGGAGACTCACCGTATTAGAGGCTCATTGTCACGCGGAACACTTCATCGATCGTGGTCTGACCCATACGGCATTTGGCGATACCATCTTCGGCCATGGTCGTCATGCCTTCCCGCCGCGCCACTTTTTCAAGGTCCGCGGCATCGGTCTTCGGCCCGATGGCATTCCTAATCGCAGCGGAGACTTCGATCACTTCGAACACGCCCTGGCGTCCGCGAAATCCGGTAAATCCACACCACTCGCAGCCCTTCGGGTGATAGACGACATCGCCTTCGCAAAATCCCAAAGCCTCGTAGCGTTGGTCCTGTGCCAAATCCTGCAAGGTCAGCCCGTGCGATTGCTTGCAATCGGGACAGAGCGTGCGCACGAGACGCTGGCCGACCAAAAGCTTGACGGAAGATGCGAGCAGAAAGCTCTCGATCCCCATATCGATCAGACGGGTGATCGCACCGGCCGCCGTATTGGTGTGAAGAGTCGTCAGGACAAGATGGCCGGTGAGCGCCGCATGGACGCCCATATGGGCGGTCTCGGCGTCGCGCATCTCGCCGACCATGATGACGTCCGGGTCCTGACGCAAAAACGAGCGCAGGGCCGAAGCGAAAGTCAAACCGATGGTCGGATGGACTTGGGTCTGGTTGACGCCGGGGATTTGATATTCGACCGGATCTTCGACCGTTAGGATCTTGCGTGTCGGTTTGTTCAGTTCGGTCAGCGCGCCGGCAAGCGTCGTCGTCTTGCCGGAGCCTGTCGGACCTGTGACGATGATCATGCCGAAGGGAAGCTGCAAGGCTGAATGTAAAATCCCTTCATCGCGCGGCAGAAGCCCGATCTGGTTCAAGCCGACGACGCCGGAACCTTTGCGCAGCAGACGGATGACCGCGCTTTCGCCATGCTGCGTCGGCATGGTCGCGACACGCAAATCAATCTCGGCGCCCGCGACCGTGATATGGGTCCGGCCGTCCTGCGGCAGACGCCGCTCGGTGATGTTCAAGCCCGCCATGATTTTGAGGCGCGACAACAGGCCCTTCGCCATGCTCATCGGCGGTGCAGGCACGGCTTTCAAAAGCCCGTCGACACGCAGGCGCACCTGCAGGGCGCCGCCGAAGGGCTCGATATGTAAATCCGTCGCGCGCTGATCGACGGTGAGCCGCAAAAGATCATCGAGCGCGCGCACGACGGGCGCGCCTCGGGCGAGATCGCGCAGGTCGTCAAGATCATCGGAGCTTGCCGCACTGGCTTCAGCCGGCGCCGCCGCGGAGGCGGTGGCCTCCTGTGTAGTGGCCAGCGCCGCTTCGAGGTCTTCCCCCGTCGCAACGGCGATCATCACTTTTTGTCCGAGCGCGATTTCGACGGCGCGGACCGTCTCGTCCTCGATGGGCGCCGCGATGGCGAGCATCAAGCACCCGTCGGTATCCGCGTAAGGAAAAAGCCGTCCGTCCTTCAGGAAGCGCGGCGAAAGCTCGGCGCCGGCAAAACGATCTCCAACGAGATCGGCACGCTGGACGCGGCGGCATGCATAGAAAGCGGCAAGTTCGTCGGCGAAAGCCGTTGGCGTCAATTTGGTGAGACCGATCCAGTCGGCATCGCCATTCGCGTCGGACCGCCGTGCGCCAAGGCGGCTTTCGAAAGCCTGCCGGTCACGCAAAATGCCCTTGCTCGCAAGGTGATCGATGAAATCGCTTTGTAACACGATAGTACCGCGATGATGCTTACCAGCGCTTCTTGAGCTTCCATCGCAGGTTCGAAAACCAAAAAAACTCAAAAATCAAAGGCACATTTCAGTGATCTTGCAGAATAGGATAAACTACAATTATATAATACGTATGTCAATTTGATTACATGATAGACCAGAACGTTATCACAAAATTGCCGGGCCTTCCTGCTCGCTACTAATCGTGATATATATTCAATACCTAAAGCAGTTTGTCGCCGTCGGGATCGCTCCCGGACCGGTACGAGATATCGAAATTGAATTCAATTTGCCACTCGTTCCGCCGAAATTTTCGGATCCTTGCCGCCGTCATCTTTTGTCTCGGCGCGCCATCTGTTTTGTCCACCAGTGCGCGGCAATTCGTCAACTCACATCCGCGCCAGCACCATCCAAGGATACCACCAAACGAATTGACAGTCGCTCGCGGTGCTTCGAGCGACGAAATTAAATCGACGCTTGAAGCGGCCGTTTTCGAGAATGAGCCGGCCGACCCAGATTGCCCAACCTATTTGGCCGCACCGTCACATATCCGGATTATAAAGGCGCGGGCTCACGCCACTGCCTCATAAGTCGTAAGCCGCAAAGTTGTAAGTTGATTGGAGTCATGCTGTGCAATGCGTCGAATGGCACTGCCGCCCGTGGCAAATCATAAATCGTCTGACGATGGCCATTGTCTTAGCCTCCTTGGCTGGCTGCCTGTCACCACTGAAATCGACATATGAAATGGCTGGTATTGGTCCGGGCGACGCTGTCGACCCGGCGCGCAACGCCGACCTCGTCGCGCATTATCCAAATCCGGCGGGGGGCGAAGCGCTTCTTACAGGTGCGCCGCCGCACCCGCAGATTTTTTCCGGCGCGGGCATAAGTCCCGTGGCGCCGAGACCATCTTCCGGCAATTCGCAAGCCCAAACGGACGACTCGCAATTCGTGGCGCGGGCACCGGCCGATGGCGGCGCGGACGGGCAGGGCGTCGAGATCAATTTCGACAATGCTGATATCCAGACGGTCGCGAAATCGATCCTTAGCGATACGCTCGGCTTGAACGTGGTCGTCGATCCTCGGGTCCAAGGCAATGTGACGATTGTCTCGTCGGCGCCCATTCCCCGCAAGGATCTTTTGGCGGCATTCGAAAACGTGCTGCGCATGTCGAATGCCGCGGTCGTTCGCGACGCCAATCTCGTCAAGATCGTGCCCTTGCCCGAGGCCGCGGGTGCCGGCGGCAAACTCACGTTAAGCTCGGGAGAAGCCGGATTCGGCGTGACGGTCGTGCCGCTGCGCTATGCCTCCGCCGCGGCACTTGCAAAGACCTCGGAAAACTTCCTTTTAAAACCCGGCGCCTTACGCGCCGACACCGCGCGAAACCTTCTGATGATCCAGGGCACCTCCGCCGAACGGCAGAGCGCTCTCGACATGATCACCAGTTTCGACGTCGAATGGTTGCGCAATCAATCGGTCGGCATCTATCCTTTGAAAGCCACTTCGCCCGACACGATGATCCACGAGCTCGAACGCGTGTTCGAAACCGCGGAGGGCGGCCAAGGCCAGGGAATGATCAATTTTCAGCCCATCGCGCGCATGAATGCGGTGATGGCCGTGACGCGCAACCGGAAATACCTCGATCAGGCAACGCGGTGGATCAGCCGTCTCGACAAATCGGATACAAGCGGGACGACGATCCGCATCTACCGGCTGGAGCATGGAGCGGCCCCGAAGGTTGCGAAGATCCTGAACGATATTTTCGTTGGCAAGGGGGGCGCTACCGCCGCCGACACTGCCGCGAACCAGGTCGCGCCCGGTACGAGCAGCGGCCAATCAAAACTGGACGCACTCGGCGGCGGCCTCAGCACGTCCGGCACCGCCACAAACAACACGAGCAACACGGCAATCAGCAATAACAGCCCGCAGCCCAATACAAGCCTCACCAACAATTCCGGCGGCCTGACGGCATCGTCCTTCGACGATTTCTCAGGCTCCGGCAGAGACAAAAATGGCGCGGACTCCGGTATGAATAGCGGCAGCCTGCCGCGAGGCGTCTTCCAGAATGTGCGCATCACTGCGGATACGACCAATAATTCGATCGTCATTTATTCGAACCAGGAAGATTACAGCATTATCGAACGGTCGCTGCGCGAACTCGATCGTCCGCAAATGCAGGTCGCAATCGAAGCGACGATCGCCGAAGTCACTTTGACCGACGCGCTGCAATATGGCGTCCAATATTACATCGGCAGCTCGAACATCGGCGCCGGCGTCAACAATGGCTCGATTTCGCTCTCGACCTCCGCGGCGACGGCGGCCATTTCGCAGGCCCTTCCGGGCCTGAACGTGCTTTTGGGAAACCAGGCTTCGCCCAGGGTCGTTCTCAGCGCGCTCCAGACATTGACCACCGTGAAAGTGCTTTCGGCGCCGTCCTTGGTCGTAACCGATAATCAGCCTGCGTTTTTGCAGGTCGGCGACTCGGTGCCGATTTCGACGGGCTCGGCGACGGTGCTGTCGGCGTCGAATACGATCGTCAATACGATCACGATGCAGGATACGGGCGTCATCTTGAAAGTCTGGCCTCATATTCATGCAAACGGCGTGGTCGAACTTGAGATCGAGCAGCAAGTCTCGAACGTCGTCGGCGGCATCTCGGCCACGACGACAAATCTGAACCCGACGATCTCGCAACGCCGGATTCATTCGACGGTCGCGGTGACGAGCGGCCAGACCGTTCTGCTCGGCGGCCTCATGAGCGAGGAAGACGACAAAACGCAAAGCGGTATCCCGATTCTGCACCAAATCCGCGGAATTGGAGATTTGTTCGGCACCACGAATGGCAGCAAGACGCGGACGGAAATCATCGTCTTCGTCAAACCCCGCATCATTCAGAATGGTTTCGACGCTCAGAACGTGGCCGAGGATTTCCGCGCCGGGCTATCCACGATGCACAATAACGCAACAATGTTCTCAGGCCGGGATGTTCCAGATCCGAGGCCTATTCCCCCGAGATGAAGGCCGGACGAGTTTCGGCATGGCGATGATAGCTGATCAACTTTCTGCTCCGAGCCTGCGGCCCAATTTTACGATCCTCATAGGCGCGACCGGCGCGGCGGGGCTGTTGTCCTTCCTCTATCTTCCTTGGCCGCTGGCCGTGGCGTCGACACTTCTCAGTCTTCTGATGGCGGCCGGAGCCGACATCGATTCCCGTACCTTCCTGTTGCCCGACGTCGTGACCTATGGCGCGATCGTTTCCGGAATTCTTGCCGCGCCGCTGCTCGACTCCTTCGATCCTTGGCAGAGTCCCTGGCAAAGCGCCGGCGCCGCGATCCTGCGCGCGGCCTGTACGGCGTTTCTCCTGGCCTTGCTGCGCAAGGCCTATGCGAGCCTTCGAAAGACGGAAGGTCTCGGTTTCGGCGATGTGAAACTCGCGGCGGCGGTTGGCGCGTGGCTTCCTTTTGAGGCCATCCCCGCCTGTTTTGGATTGGCGGCGGTGGCGGCCCTCGTGTCGGTCTTGATCCGTGGACGTCAGGATGCTCTCGAGAATTTCAAACTCCCATTGGGCGCTTTCCTTTGCCCGGCCCTTTGGCTCGTCTTTTTTGTCACGTCATTGTCCCGCTGACCCGAGGCTTTGAAATCGGAGATAGGCATGTTTCATCGTGCCACCGCAATTCTCTTGATAGGCATCCTGGTTTCAGGTTCGAACGTCAACGCGGCCAGGTTGACGCCGCTCATCTCGGCGGAAGGAATGAGCATTGTTCTGCGAGGCGACATCGAATTGGGCGATGCGGAAACTCTCGAAAGGCTTATCGAGACATTGGACAAGGATGGCCATTCTCCGCGGCGTCTGTTGCTCGATTCGCCGGGCGGAAATCTGCTCGGCGGCATCGGTCTTGCGCGGCTCGTTCGCCGGCATGGCGATCTGGCCACCATGGTGACCTACGGGTCGACGTGTGCGTCTGTCTGTTTCCTCGTGTTCGCATCAGGGCACGAGAAATTTGCGGATTACAATAGTTTCGTTGGCGTCCATGGTGTCGCAGACAAAGACGGCCACGTGAGCGAACGGACCACGGCTGCGACCATGGCTATGGCGCACGTCAGCGAGGAACTCGGCGTGCCGGCGCCCATCAATGCGAAGATCGTCACGACCCCACCGAATGAAATCGTCTGGTTGACCCATGAGGATCTGAAATCCATGGATGCAATCATGGTCGGACGGCCGATCCAATCGTCACGCGGCGGATCACGCGAATCTCTTCCACAAAGACGCGAGCCCGTGGCAGAGGCCATGGACCTTTCTCAATCGCGGGACCTCGCAGTACAGATCCGACAGGCATTGGACGCCGCCCAACGAACCGATTACACGAGAGCGGTTCGACTGTGGCGTCTATTGGCGGAAAAGGGAGACGGCCCGTCGCAATATAATCTCGGTCAAATGTATTATACCGGACAAGGCATAAGGCAAAATTTCACCGAAGCTTTCAAATGGTACAGCCGCGCCGCCGAGCAGGGCATCGCCGACGCGCAGATCAACGTCGGCATCGCCTATGCCATAGGACGCGGCATTCAGCAAAATCTGCCGAAAGCCTACAAATGGTTGAACGTGGCCGCCGCGACCTATGCAACCGATCGCGAGAGGGCGCAAGCCGTCAACGCGCGCGATCTCATTGCCGCGCGAATGACCGCGCGCGAGGTCGCAGAAGCCGAAAGACAGACGCGCGATTGGAACGCGCTTCACGCGAATGGCGACTTTTCCAATTGAGCCGGCTTTGTACTCGGCTTATGGCGGCGCAGTCGTGTCGCGGTCATGATGACCGCATCGTTGATCCCGCCAGCGTGACGCTTATTTCACTCTCGGACACGCGCTCGTTTCGTCCGTCGGTACCCCTGGCCTTGGCTCGGTGATCGCCCAGTGGGGCGCCGCTTCAACCGGCATGATGTAATGTGTCAAAGGCATCTGCGGTTCTTGCATTTGCCAGATTTGAACCAAGTTGCAATCGGGTGGCGGATTGCGGGCAAGGATCAAGGCGCGGTTGATTTCCAGTGCTCCGGTGACGCTACCTATGAGCAACGAGGCGATCGCAAAGCTCATCCAGACGCGCTTGCCTTTGATGGCCGCGCATTGGATTCCCAACATGATTGCTAGGATTGCGAGCGCCGGGCTTGCCCCACGCATCACAAAATCATTCGCGAGACCCAAGCGATAGACAGGCAACAGAAACAGAAATGCGGCTGCGATCAAGAGTGTCGAATCATAAATCGTCTTCTGGCCCTCTCTCGCCCACAAAATGAGACCGAGAGGCGGCACGATCGTCAGCGAAATGAAAATCAAATAGAAAATCCAGAAGAACGGCGCGAACGCTTGGAGAGCGTGCGGAACAGAACCGGCGCCAAGCCCCTCGTAGAAAAGCATCGGAATCGCGGCGGTGATTCCCGCCAAGGTGACGAGGATGTCTGTGCTTCTCAGGCGGCGATTGAAGAGGCTCTTTAGGACAGCATGGGCGGCAAATGGCGTCATCCCGAAAGCTGCCAGCGGCGACCAGAACGCCAGGATCGGTACCGTGGCCAATACCAAACCCGTGCTGATCTCAGAGCGTATCCATCTTAGATGCAGACAGGCGAACACCCATGCCGGAATCGTATGGTTGGGAACCCAAAATATTTGCGTGACGGCGGCGGGATATTGAAAGAACACGGCGGCCCACCAGTCGATATGGACCTGTGGCGCCGTGATGACACGGAAAAACGAAGCTGGGTAATCAAAGCCCGGCGTCGTCGTAAAGAACCTGATGATAAACCCTGCGAGGTGCCATCCGCCAAAGATCCAAAACACCGCGATGACGATAAAGGCTGTGCGTTTCGTAGCGCCGGTGGGAACGATAAAATAAAAAATCGAGGAGAAGATTACGACGTTCTGCACAAGCAGGGCGATCTGCGCGACGGGATATCCCGATATCTTCTCGACAAGCGCGGGGAGCATATACATCCCCAAAGGCGCCCGCAGCAGCCAGTCGTGATTTTGAAACCGATAGGTCACGGGCCAAGGCTGCCGTGCAAGATCGGTCAGGACGGCGTCGCGATAAAGCCAATCCGGGTTTGCATAGAAGAAGTGGCCTTCGCCGCCCAGCACGCAGAGGAAAATGGAGACGGCGCCGGCAAATGCCAGCAGCCTCCAACGGACAGGACGGGGAGCTAAAGCCTGCGTGGCTTCGGCCCGCCAAATGAGCGTCAGCAGGAGAAAAGATACAAGGCTGATGAAGGGCGCTCCCGGCATTCCTAAAAACAGCGGGACGGCGCTTATCGAAATCGAAACGAGAAAGAAAAGGGAGGAAAAAAACAGGCCTTCGGTCAAAGTCTTCGCCCTTAAATCAATGAAAATGAATCAAGATCGGCGGCCGCGACTTAGACAAGCGCGCCTGCATGCAACCCTTATCGACAGGCGGTTCGGTTTCCGGCTGCCGGCGGCTCCGGGATGTTGATGCGTTCGCGCTCGACTACAATCGGCCCGCGTCGCACTTGCGCATGAATGGCGGTGATGTATTCACCCAGCATGCCGATAAACATCAACTGATCGCCCGAGAAGAAGAAGAGTGCGACAATGATTGTCATGGTTCCGCGCGGCGCCACATGCGGCACCAAAAGCCCGATACAAATCGTCACGAGTGCATAGAGAAAAGCGAGCAGCGCAATGCCGAAGCCCAAAAAGCTGCAAAGCCGCATCGGCACATTGGTGAAGGAAAAGATGCCGTTGAGTGCCTGGTCTATGAGCCGGATTGCATTGTTTTTCGAAAGACCGCGTTTTCGTGCGCGCCAAGTATAAGGGAGAATGAGACGCCGAAATCCGGCCGAGGCAATAATACCGCGGATATAAGGATATTGGTCATTGTGGGCGACGACGACTTCCCACACTTTACGGTCGATGAGTTGGAACTCGCCGACATTTTCGGGAATATCGAAATCGGACAATGTATTCACGATGCGGTAGAAGATACGCCTACACATGCGTAAGGTGAGTGTTTCCTCACGATTGGCCCGTGACCCGGCCACGACTTCGACGCCATTCTCCCAATATTGTATCATCTCAGGGATGAGTTCTGGTGGGTCTTGCAGGTCGACCGGCAGAAAGACCAGAACGGCATCCCCCGTAGCGTAACGCAACGCGTTGAAATTCGAACGAAACGGCCCGAAGTTGCGCGCGTTCAAGATGACCTTGATCTGCGGATCTGCCATCGCTATCCGGCGCAGGATGGCAACCGACCCATCTTCGGACGCGTTGTCAGCGAAGATATGTTCGCGCTCATGATGCGCGAGCGGCCCGTCAGGCGCGAATAAGGCCGCGACCGCCGCATGGCAGGCATCGATATTTTCTTCTTCGTTATAGCAAGGCGAGATGATCGAGATACGAGCCATGTCTCAGCCCCTTGTCGCGGTAAAACGAGACTGCGCATGCCGGAACGCAAATGATTGAGCTTCCGGAGCAGCCAGGAAAAAGGATTTCCCGATTGCCGCGGGCGGGTCCAATGCAAGCAATCCTTCGTAGCGGCGGCGACCTCCGGCTATCCAACTGCTGAAACCGGTTGGTACGAAAATTTGATCGAAGCTGTGTTCATCCTGAAGCACCATTTTTATCATGCGAGAGCTCCGCCCAATACGTCACGTGAGAAATCTAAATCGGTTTTGACAATAGTGTCTCTTGCAACGCTCTTATTATCCGGCGCCTTTTTGGATGTTGCGAAAGACGAAAGTCCGCATACCGAAATAGCCGATGGCGGCAAGAAGCGGCAGCAAAATCGCCTGTGCCAGAAGCGGCCCCGGTCCGAGCCAAATCAAAAGGCGCAACAACATGAAATTCAGCGTGCCCAGGCCGCTGTAGAATAATAAAAAGCGCGGCAACAGCCGCTGCGCTGTGGTTCCGAAAACAAGCCCGCCATAGGTCAGGAAGTTGAATAAAATTCCAAGGACGGTGGAACCGCTGATGGCCAGCCAAAGCTGCGCGTCTGCCAATACGAAAGCGGCGTAGCACGAATAGCCGAAGCCGGTGTTCAACAGGCCCACTGCGAGGAAACGCATGATACGTAAAAGTTCGCCGGTCATGTCACCCGCGCCCGATACCATGCCACGGTCTGCGCAAGCCCTTCGTCGAGGCGAATGAGCGGTGTCCAGCCGGTTGCCGCCGTCAGGCGCGCGATATCGGCTTGCATGTGCATCACTTGATCCGGACGAAACGGGATTTCCCCAAAGACAAGCTCCATATCTGGCGCGGCGAGATCGCGAATATGCCCGATGACCTCACGCACCGCGACCGCGCAGCCGGAACCTAGATTGAATATTCCTTCGGCTGTAGGCGTTGTCGCAACGGAAAGGACAGCACGGGCAACGTCGTCAACGTGGAGCCAGTCCCAGCACTGCGTACCAAGCGTGGTGCGCGGCCGCCGGCCTGCCAACATCTCGGCGATCAGCATCGGGATGAGCCATCCATCGTTATCGTGCGGCCCATAGGTTGAAAAAAGCCGCAGCCAAGCGTGGCGCAGGCCCGCTTGGGCCGCGAGCTGACGGGTGAGATAAAGCGCCGCGACTTTGGCCGCACCATAGAGGCTTGTGGGAGCCGGCAGCGCATCTTCATGCGTCGAGGCGGCCGCGCCATATTCACCTTGGCTGCCCATGCCGATAAAAGTCGAGGCTCCCGCCGATCTCGCCGCTTCCACCAACACACAGCTCGTCTCGATGTTGGCGGCAATTTGAAGACGTTCGAACCGCGCTGTATTTGAGACACCCCACCAAGCGAGGTGAAGAACGGCGTCGGGTTGGAATTGAGTGATTGCCGCCGTCAGGCCGGGCGCATCGCGCAGATCGAGATCGAGGCGTTGATAGCGCCCGGCAAAGGGAGCAAGCCGGGGCACTGGCAATTATGCCATCGGCGCAAATCTAACCAGCAGCACGACCTACACCGCCGCTCCCATCCCAACCTTTCTAGGGAATTTAGAAGGGCTCGGCCATACGATCAGCAATCTGACGATCATAACCGCGGGCAATCGTTCCGATCTCGGTCTGATTGGTAAGGCAGGGAATACGAGTTCCGCTAATGTTTCGGGCACCGTGGTTCGCGACATCGGTCTCGTGAACGTTGAGGTCGATGATGGCACCGCCGCATCGGTCAGAAACACGGGCGGCGCTATAATTGGCGCGCTCATCGGTTTGAATGATGGCACTGTCATCAACGCCTTCGCAACGGGCAATAATGCTATTCCGGTGACCGTCCTCTCGACGATCGCGCCCGGCGGGACAACATATCAAGTCGCAATTGCGGGAAAGTCCGGCGTAGGCGGCCTGGTCGGGGAAAATCAGGGTGTCATTGCGAACTCCCATGCTAGCGTGGACATCTACGGCCAAGCCAGTATAGGCGGACTGGTCGGTGCAAACCAGGCCAACGCCACATTCCCCAACGCCGTCATAATTAACTCCTACGCGGCTGGAGCGGTTTACGGCGGCGTCATCTCGGTGAGCGGCGGTGTTGTCGGTACGGACATTAATGCCGGCGGCTTTGTCGGGGCAAATAACAGCGGCGTCATCTCAAATTCCTACTCCACAGGCGATGTGACAACGCTCAACATGAGCCAAGTCGGCGGGTTCGCTGGACTTAATGCGGCCACGACCGGCGGCCTCATCGGCAAGCTCTACAACGATTCCTCATCTGGTTCGGTGATGGTCTATTGGACAGGCAGCCAATCTGGTGAATACGCTGGTGGTTTGGTGGGCCGAAACGACGGTCTCGTCGCCAATGGCGC